>JAQYWI010000028.1 GCA_030145015.1 Desulfobacterales bacterium | reverse complement strand
GTTCCCACATAGAATCCGAATTGGTGCGGTCCATTGGCTACCGTTGAGGCCATTAACTTGGGAACACCGGTGGGCAGCGCTCGCATCGCGGCACTGGCGATTTCGGTTCCCTGGGCGCCACCGATGCCGATGACGCCGTGAATGCGTCCCTGATCAAAAAGTTCCATCGCCAGCCGGGCGGCACCCTGGCACATAATCTCGGTACATTCGCGTTTGTCACCTCTTTGCAGGGCCTCTTTCAAGGGCGTACCCGCCCGAGCGGCCACCTCATTTTGGGGGATATCGACTTTGCCTCTGGACGGCGCCAGGATCCCGGTATCCATAACCAGAACCTTGAACCCGTTGGCTTGAATGCACGATTTTAAAAACCCAGCCTCGTCCTCCTTGGTGTCGTGGGTGGCAATTAATAAAATTGTTTTATCCATGGCATGCTCCCTTCAAAGGTGCCAGGTGTCAGTGTTCAGGTGTCAGGCTTCTGGTCACCAGCTGCTGGTCCGTGAGTTTAGTCGATTCGTTAATTGGTCGAGCGGTCAAATAGTTTATCTTTCGTTAATTCGTTAATTCGTTTTAAAATTTAAACCATTTGACGATTTGACTACTCAACTACTTGACCATTTAACTAAATCTTGAATCCTCTGACGAATTGACTATTCAACTAATCAACTATTTAACCATAAACTCTGTCGTCTGACCTCTGTCTTCTGAAAACCTGACACCCGACACCTGTAACCTTTTAGGTGTGAGATTAGAATTATTCGTTCGATTTTACAACCACCTTTACGACCCCTTCGAGAGCCTCCCTTCGAGAGCCTCCCTTCGAGAGCCTCCCTTCGAGAGCCTCAGGGTCGAACGACAGGGTCGAACGACAGGGTCTAACGACTGGGTCGAACGATCATTTCTAAATAAAAAGATGGAGCGAAGCGAGACCATAACTTTAGGCATTTTAGATCACTTTAGGCATTTTATATGAGGTGAACCCAATCCTTTTTTGGTGATCCGGGCAGGGCTAACGCCCAGAGTGTCCGCCAGATAGTTCAGTACGGAGATGCCGCAAAACCCGCCCTGGCAGCGTCCCATTCCGGCCCGGGTCGTGTGTTTGACGGCATCCATGGTATCGGCGCCGCGCTTGATGACTTCTAAGATTTCCGCTTCGGTAACCTGCTCACATCGGCAAACGAGGTGCCCGTATTTAGGATTGGCTCCGATCAGTTCCGCTTTCTCAGCAAATGAGGCCGGCTCGAAGCGGTGCCATCCTATCCGGCCGGGTTTAAATTTTTTGTTCTGCGCCAGCGTCAGGCCGGCGTCCGCAAGCAACGTGATGATGTATTCGGCAATCGCCGGCGCGGCCGTCAAACCCGGCGAGCCGATAGCCGCATGAATTACACCGGGTGCATGCCTGGAAGGATCGATATAAAAATCGCCACCCGCCGACAAATTATTTTCAGACCGGATACCGGCGAACGCTGTAATGACGTCTTTTTCAGAAATTGCCGGAACGAGTTTTTTCCCCATATTGAAAACTTCGGTGAGCTTCTCCCTGCTGACGCTGGTATCGTTTTTATGCCCCGGGGGGACGAAATAGCCCAGTCCGATGAGCAGGTTCCCATGGGCTGTCGGTGTCATCATCTCACTGTGATCCCTATCGAAGGTTCCGTAGATCATATTATGCAATAGATTCGAAACCGATTTATCCAGGATAACCATGGTTCCTTTGCTCAGGATCAGTTGGATATCGGAGTCTCCCACCATCTTTGCGATCCTGTCCACAAATAGTCCGGCCGCATTGATGATATAGTGAGTTTTAAACCGCCCTGTCGGTGTACGTACCTCGTAGCCAAAATCTTTTTTGCGCTTGATGTCCGTAACCGCTGAATTTAAATAAAGGTCTAAACCGTTTTGGACCGCGTTCTCGGTTAAGGCAAATGTCCATTCGGTCGCATAGATGCCGCCGCTTACGCCTTTGCCATACAATGCCCCGATGGCCTTTTGGCTGACATGCGGCTCGATTTCCCGAATTTTGTCAGGACCTATAAATTTGTGACCGGCGGAAACATGATTTTGAACCGCCCGGGCCTCGGCCGCTTTTAATTTTGTCATTTGATCTGTGTCAAACGCCAAAAAAATCTCATCAACTTCTTTAAAGATCACATCCAATTCCGCGGCCAGTTTTTTGTAGCGCGCGGCGGCATTGTATGCCAGTTTGATTCGCAAAGGGCCCGATGGAAACATTAAGGGCGAATGCAGCATGGACGGATTGGCCTTGGAGACACCGAATCCGGAAAAGGGTTCTTTTTCAATCAGTGCAAAACGGCCCTTATATTTGGATAGTTCTCTGGCAATCATAGAACCGACGATGCCGGCTCCGATGATGATGACATCATAGTCCGCCTGATGCCAGGGATGGTTATTGGTGGTTTGTGTCATGGGGCTTGTTGGTTTACTTTAAAACAGCCGACGGTTTGACGCCCGTCGGGTGGTTATTCAACCCGGGCCATCGGCGCGTATTTGTGATCGATCAGTTCATATCTGGGCGGACTGAAGACATCGACCAGCAGCACCTCTTCATCCAGCACCTTCCATGAATGCGCCCGGTTCGATTCAATCAGATAGCCATCTCCAGGCTCTAATAACAGCTCAAGTTCTTCGCCCGGTAGCCGCAGGATGATGTCGCCTTCAATAATATACCCGCTTTGCTCGGCCTTATGGGTTTCAGCCGGCCATTCCTGATGCGGCTGAAAGCGATAAAGGATCATCATCAGGTTTTTGCCGTTGACCAATTTACGGGAGATATTTTCATTGACAGTCTCCCATGGAATTTGACGCCAGTTAATGCGGGTATTCATTTTTAGATAACCCCCTTGATCCGTTGGGTTTAAAATCCCCTCATTCTACACGGCCCGCTGCAGCAGTTGATTTAGCCTGCTGAAGGTGTGGCCGGCGTTGATATTGCCTGTCAACGAAACAGGCTAAAAAACACATTTGGGACTTGTTTTATTCGAATAGATGCGCTATATAACGGCCGCACACATGTGCATCTGTTGCACATGTGTGCTAAATCTGTACCGATATTCACCTTTTTTGTCAATCAAAAAGAGAATTGAAATGGATGTAACTCACACGCGACTGTTGGAAGGCGCCCAGACAGCCCGGGGAGTGGCGGTCATCATCGATGTATTCCGTGCCTTTACCTGCGAACCCCTGCTGTTTTCTCTGGGTATTGAAAAATCGATTCTGGTGGCAACCCCGGAAGAAGCACTTGCCCTTAAGGAGAAAAAAAACGAGCTGGTTTTGATCGGAGAAGTGGGGGGTATCCCCGTCGAAGGCTTTGATCTGGGGAATTCACCCAGTGAGATCCTTAAAAAGGGCCGGGCTTTTTTTGAAAACAAAACCGTGGTGCACAGGACATCAGCCGGCGTTCAGGGTGTCCTGGCCGCTCTGGATGTTGCCGACGAAGTTTTGCCGGCCAGTTATGCGCTGGCAGGATCAATTGCGCGGTATATTAAAGCGAAACAACCGCCACGGGTGAGCCTGGTCTCCATGGGCTGGGCCTTAAAGCACAGAGCCCCTGAAGATGAATGGTGCGGCCACTATATTGCACACCTTTTGGGTGTTAGAGATTACAATCATAATGAGGCCCTCAAAGAGATCATATATAATCAAACGACCCAAAAGTTTTTTGATCCCGAAAAACCGCATTTTCCTCCGGAGGATCCGATCATGTGTTTGCAGTTGAATGTCCATAATTTTGTGCTAAGGGCCGCACGTGATGGCGACAGGGTCGTAGTTAACAAGATTGATGTCTAGCACCGCTTGCCGAGAGGGAAAAAAGCTGATGCCCGTTAAAGATAAAAAGGTACTGACGTCCAGAGGGGCTCGCGTGATGATGGATGCCGCGATTGCCAAGGCCACCGAATTTGGTATCGCCGTTACGGTCGCCGTTGTCGATGATGGCGGTCATTTACTGATGCTGGAGCGGATGGAGGGGGGACGATTTCACACCGTGCATTCGGCGACGACCAAAGCGGCGGCGGCGGCATCCAACAAACGACCCACCGCGCCCAAAGGGGCTCAGGGCCAGGAGCTGGACGTGCTTCAAGCCTTGGGCCTGACACTGGCCAGCGGTCCTCAAAACTGGACGGCATTGGAAGGCGGTTACCCGGTGATGGTCGCAAACGAGTGTATCGGCGCAGTCGGAGTTGCCGGCGGAGATGGGAAACAGGATAAAGAAATCGCCCGGGCAGCCTTAGCTGCCGTAGGTGCTTCAATACTGACTAAAGTGAACTAAAATATGAAGTGGCTAAAGTTAAGGAGTCGCTCGCGCAGCGCTCCATCTTTTTATTTAAAGATGAAAGAATTCCTCTTTTAACGGGCTCAACGGGAAAAAGCGCAAAACGGGCCACACCCGGCCGAGAATAATTCCCCCTTTGACGTTTCCCAAAGACAAGCTCCCAATCAGAATTTATTTCTGGGAATCTGAATAAATTTGGCCGAGGCGACCTACTTTGCTCCGGGACCATATTCCTGGCTTTTTTTCCAGTTCATGCGTTCACGCCAGTCCGGATAGATATAGCGACCGATGGTGCTGTCATCCGGATGGATGTAACGGGCGCCGGCCAACAGAACCACAGTTTTCATGTCGGGCCGGTTTTCTTTGCTTTTGCGGCTGACAATATCCTCCAGGTAGGCGGGGTCTTCATGGCAATTACCCCAGTTGTCGTGGTGCATGGGAATCACCACCTTGGCGTTTAAGGCTTCGGCGATGCGCCAGACATCCCAGGGCGACATTTTGTCGGTGTAACCCGGGGCATTGTTGCCCATGTTCATGGTGACCACATCCACCCCGTATTTCTCACCGACCATGCGGTAACCATTGTGGTAAAGGGTGTCTCCCAAAAAGGCGATATTGCCGCCGGCGGTATTGAAGATAAAGCTGACCGCCACCTCTTCGAAGGGGGCCGGCGGGTCAAAACCGGTTTTGGTTGCAATGGTATCGAAATTGGGGGCCAGGTCGATTTTCATGTCTTCGATTTGAACACTCTCGCCGACTTTGGCCACAATCATGCGGTCTTGCGGCACGCCCATATTTTTTACCATCCGTCGGGCGGCTTCGGGCGGCGCGATAAATTTGCAGTCGGTGGTCTGCAGCGCTGCGGCGATCGTGTAAAAATCCATGTGATCCTGATGGTGATGAGTGACACATACCGCGTCCAGGCGCTCAAATTTCCAGGGATCGATCACATGCGGGTTGAGGCGCATCCAGTGCAGTTTTTCAGCACCGCTGGTGCGGCAAACACCGCAGTAAGAATAGTCCGTAAAAATGCTGGGCCCTGAATACAGATCAACCGTGAACACAGCGCCCGCCTGGGATTTGAGTGCATATGAGGGGCCTCCGAAATACCACAGGCACCCCGTTCCGTCGGGGACCTCATAGTTGGCGATCTCATAGTTCAGAAATGACCCCCATTCCGGAAACACCTCCCTTAGCCAGATGTCCCGGTTCATCTCGCGCGCAAGGCCGATGGTGCCACCATCCATAACACCCATTTCGTCATATTTGACAACACTTTCATCACCCACTGTCTTGTCCTCCTCTCAATTAAAATAAATTTTGGAGCATTGGAGTACTGGAGTGTTGGGTTCGTTTTTTCGTTACGTGTTACGCGTTACGAGTTGCGAGTCATGCACTGCGGCATTTTTTTAACCCGTAACGCGCAACGCGAAACTCGAAACGCTTCAATTTTGACACTCCACTACTCCGGAGCCGATTGGGGATTTTAATCCTCTAAATAAGCCCCCTTCATGGCCGACGCCGCGCGCCTGGCGTAGCGTTTCAAAACGCCGTTGGTGTGCTGCAGATCCGGCCGTTTCCAATTTTTTTTACGATCGGCCAGGCGGGCGTTTACCCGGTCTGGCGACATCTGCTTCCCGTCACAGCCGATTACGGACAGTTTGCGGCTGGGGATGTCAATGGATATCAGATCTCCATCCTCAATCAGGGCAAGCGGACCGCCCCGGCTTGCTTCGGGTGAAACATGACCGATACACGGGCCGCGGGTGGCGCCGGAAAACCGGCCGTCGGTAACGATGGCGGTGTTACTGAGGGCTGGAATGGTCACCAGCGCCTCGGTGGTTGCCAGAATTTCGGGCATGCCGCTGCCCCGGGGGCCTTCATAGCGCAGGATAATGACCGATCCGGGTTCAACGCGGCTCTTTAAAATGGCATCCAGCGCATCTTCCTCGCGATCAAAAACCCTGGCCGGTCCCTGATGTGTCAGCATGTCGGGCTCAACGGCTGAAAATTTAATGACGGCACCTTGCGGTGCCAGATTTCCTTTTAACACCGCAATGGATCCGAAATCCTTGCATTTATCCCGGGCAAGAATTACATCCTCCCGCTTTAAATGGTAATTGGCCAGGTAGCCTTCGCCGCGCCTGAAGAAGCCTTCCTTTTCTATTTCGGCGAGATTTTCCCCCAAGGTTTTGCCGGTAACCGTCATGACATTTAGATCCAGCATGTCGCCCAGCTCGATTTGAACGCGCGGAATCCCGCCGGCATACCAGAAAAGCTCGCTTAAATACTTACCGGATGGCTGAACATTACCCAGATAAGGGGTTTCCCGATTAATGCGGTCGAACAGCGTTTCGTTGATCGTGATGTCCAGTTCGTGGGCAATGGCGGGTAAATGGATCAGTGCGTTGGTCGAACCGGATATGGCGGCATGAACCCGGATGGCGTTTTCAAAGGCCGCCCGGGTTAAAATGTCGGTCGGTTTGATTCCCTTATGGATCAGGTTCATGACCTGCTCTCCGGTCCTGCGGGCGGTGCGTCGAATGTCAAATAGGCTTGCCGGTGTCAGAGCGGCGCCCGGCAGTGTCATTCCCAGTGCCTCGGACATGCACTGCATCGTGCTGGCGGTCCCCATGAACTGACAGGCGCCGAATCCCGGACACGCAGAGAGCTTATAGTCCCGAATTTGTTGGGATACATCCTTTCCCTGGCGCATTTGGGTTGCGGTCTCACCCACCAGCACACTGTGTGACATATGGGGCCCGATACGGTTGCTGCCGCCCGGGATGTGAATAGCCGGGATATTTAAGCGCGCAGCTGCCATGAGGTGAGCCGGTACGGATTTATCACAGGAGGAAATCAGCACCACGCCGTCCCAGGGAATAACACGGCCATGCACCTCCGCCAGATCGCAAAGAACCTCCCGCGAAGGCAGAATATAATTCATTCCGTCATGCAGCATGGCCCAACCGTCACACAGATCCGTGCCGTGAAAGTTGGCCGGCCGGCCGCCTTCCTGAAACACACCGATTGAGGCTTCCTCAGCCAGACCATTTAAATGATAGCTTCCGGGGTGGCTGGCACCGAATACATCTTCGATCAGAATTTGAGGTTTGGCGAGATCTTTTTCATCCCAGCCCGTCCCGCAGGAAAGGGCATCAATCTGAATCCATTCCCGGCGTGCTTTTTGACTTTTTTGTCCAACATTTTTAGGCATAATGGATTCCTCTTTAAGTGATAAAATTCCAGGCAACAAGTAACACCATGTCTATGGTTTCAGTGTTCAGGTGTCAGGTGTCAGCAAACAGATGACAGAGGACAGAAGACAGTCTGACTTTTGTCTTCGACTCGACAGCGCTCGTCGCAGGTTGTCATCGGTTTTCTGTTCTCTGTGTCGTCCTGACACCTGGAATCCGACACCTGACACCTAGAAATAAGACGAATTAACGTCGAGATTTGGTGCTATTAATTTGAATGGCAATTCCTCGAGATTCCTTAACAAATTTTGCTGATCGCCGTCAATAGATTTCATAATACATATTTTATGTTTCATGAAACATGTTGACACCGAATCACTGAAATGGTATTCGGATGCCTGACCCATCAGCTTGCACTGCAAAGGATGGACCGATGCCCAGAGCAAAAACAAAAAATTATCGGGTGGTGAGAACCAACCTCAATGCCCAGGTCTATGATATTCTCAAAGAGATGATCGCCGATAGACGCTTTGCACCGGGCAGCTCATTGAACGTCGAAAAGCTAACCCAGGAACTCGGGGTGAGTCGTACCCCGATCTGGGAGGCGATTCGAAGACTTGAGCAGGAAGGAATCGTGGCCCACACGCCGCATAAGGGCGTGCGTCTGGTTGCCTTGACCCGCAAAATGGCTCTGGAGCTCTATGAGGTGCGCGAGACCATGGAAGCCATGGCCGCCCGGCTCGGTGCCGAGCGGGCAACGCCGGAAATTATTACGCGGATGGGAAAAATTCTGACCGAGCAGAAACTGATTGTCAAACGTGAAGATGACGTGGCTTATTCCCGTTCGGATCACGATTTCCACCTTCTGATCTACCAGGCCTGCGGCAATGAGTTGCTCAAAGAAATTCTCGAGGGGCTGCGTTATAAGGCCTTGCCGCTCGCGTTCAAACTATCGCCGCATTACGCGGAGTTCCTGGCATTTCACAAAAATATACTCGAGGCCTTTCGAAAGAACGCGTCCAAAGCCGCAGAAAAAGCCATGCAATGTCATAATCGCCGTATGCTGGAGATTATCCGGGAGACGCCCTGGGGCGTTGATCGTGAAAAGGAAACCCCCTGATGGAAAAATTAGCCTTGAACGGCGGGACGCCCGTCAGAACAAAACCCTATCCCGGCTGGCCCCGGGGCGGTGCTGAAGAAAAACAGTGGCTGGATAAAGTTTTAAAAAGCGACCGCTGGTTTGCCGGGCTTCAGGGCGACGATCCGGAGGCACTGGGTACTCTTTTTGGGAAACGGTTTGGCGGCCTGCACGCTGCCCGTTATGCCCTGCCGGTATCCAACGGGAGCACGGCGATTGAGGTGGCGCTGCGGGCTCTGGACATCCGGCCCGGTGACGAAGTCATCGTACCGCCTTACACCTTTATTTCCACGGTTACATCGGTGCTGATGGTGGGCGCGGTGCCGGTGTTTGCCGACATCAATCCCCAAAACTACTGTCTGGATCCCGATGATGTACTTCGCCGGATCAGCCCCCGCACCCGGGTCATTATGCCCGTGCACCTGGCCGGCCACATGGCCGACATGCCGCAGTTGAAGGCGGTGGCCGAGCAAAAGAATCTGGCGCTGCTGGAAGATTGTGCCCAGGCCATTGACGCGGGTTTGGATGACAAAAAAGCGGGCACCTGGGGCGCCCTGGGGACCTTCAGCTTCCAATCGAATAAAACGCTTACCTGCGGTGAAGGCGGACTGATATTAACCGATAATTCAGGCCTGGCCGAGAAAGTGGTGGCCCTGCGAGCATTCGGCCGCTTTCGAGATAAGCAGGCTGTACGCTCCTCGGATTTAACCTGTCAGCAGATATCGAGCAACTATCGCCTGTCTGAATTTCAGTCTGCCGTGCTTCTGGGCCAGCTGCAAAGATTTCCGACCGATGATGCCCGGCGACAGGCCAATGCGGAGCGTCTGACAGAAGGAATTGAAAAGATCCCCGGATTACACCATGTTCGGGTCGATGGCCTATCCATGAAACACGGGTATTACTATTACCTGATCAGATACAGGCCTGCTGATTTTGCGCAACTGGAACCCCAAAAACTTTGCCAGGCCCTTAATGCCGAAGGCATTCCATTTGTTCCGGGTGACAGCAAACCGTTGTATGCCCATCCGGTCTTTAAGGTGGAAAACTTGAGCAAGTACCTTTGCGCCGAGGTTCTGGAACGCTACCGGCAAGCCGTTGATCTGGTCAATCCCGGATGTCCTGCCACCGAAGAGGCCTGCGGCCGCACGCTGATTTTACGCCACCAGGTTTTGCTGGACGAACCCGGCGGCATGGATGACATCATCGCGGCTTTATGGAAAATTTACAAACACAGCAAGGAATTAGCGTAAAGGAGAGAGATGAATGAAAGTAAACTACTTAAAAATGGCCAAACCCATACGGGAATCCGATGTAAAAGCCCTGCGGCAAGCGGTTGAAGGGATTATCGACACGGTGCGCAAGGATGGCGATGCCGCGCTTGCCCATTTTGCGAAGACCTTTGATGACTTTGAAGGTCCCGTGCAAGTGGGTGAAGACGAATTCGAAGCGGCCAAAAAGGAACTGCCGGCTGAGATTATTGAAGGTCTCGATTTTGCGATTGAACGTGTGACCGCTTTTGCTGAATCCCAGCGGGCGCAAATTACGGAGTTTGAACAGGAGATGATTCCAGGGGTTTTCATGGGTCACCGCCTGGTGCCGGTTGATTCCTGTGCGGCCTATGTGCCGGCCGGAAGATATCCCTGTCTGACCTCAGCGGTGATGTCGCTGGTGCCTGCCAAGGTGGCCGGCGTCAAGCGCATTGTGGCCTGCTCTTCACCGGGCAAGGAAAAGCGAATTAATCCGGCCATCCTGTATACGATGGTTAAAATCGGCGCCGATGAAATTTATTGTTTGGGCGGGGCCCAGGCAATTGCGGCGATGGCATACGGCACCGAGACGATTGATGCGGTGGATTTAATCGTCGGACCCGGCAACCAGTATGTTATGGAAGCCAAGCGGCAGGTATTCGGAACCGTGGGCATCGATTTTTTGGCCGGACCGAGTGAATGCCTGGTAATTGCCGATGAAACCGGTCGGGCCGACTACATTGCAGCGGACCTGCTGGCTCAATGTGAACATGATCCCCAGGCCCGGGGCGCCCTGGTCACCACTTCGGCAGAACTCGGGCAGCAGGTGCTGGCAGAAATCGAGCGGCAATTAAAGGATCTGACCACCGAAGCGGTGACCCGCCAATCCTGGGAAGATAAAGGCGATGTGGCGGTCGTCGCCACTTTAGAAGAAGCTTGTGCCTGGGCCAACGCGTATGCCCCGGAGCATCTGGAGGTCCACACCAAAGATGCCAAAGCGCTTTTACCCCTATTGACATCCTATGGCTCGCTTTTTCTGGGTGAAGCGGCGGCAGAGGTGTTTGCCGACAAAGTGGCCGGCACCAACCATATTTTGCCTACCGGGCGGGGAGCGCGTTACACCGGCGGATTGTGGGTCGGCCACTTTTTAAAGGTCATCACCCACCAGTGGGTGGATGAACGCGGCGTTGAAGTCCTGGCACCTTACTCGGTGCGGCAGGGTGAGTTCGAGACCATGGACGCCCACCGACGCGCCGCCCTTATCCGGTTGACGAATAAACTATAGTGCCCCATTGAGTTAAAACTCAATGGGGGTTATTAGTTATTGGTTAATGGTTATTGGTTTTAAACAATAGACGGGCTGCAATAATATTGACAAATAATAAATAACAAATAACGATTAACTTTTATTTTGGAGGTGTAAAATGGAATATGAAGAGAAAAATGAGGTTAAGGAAGAAAAAATTTATAATCTTTTTCGCTGCGGTTACCTGGAGGTTCGAGAATGGCTCAAAGAAACCGACATTGTCATCATTCCGCTGGGAAGCACCGAGCAGCACGGCCGGCATTGTCCGGTGTGTACCGACAGCATTGCCACCGAGCTGCCCTGTCAGATTGCTGCGGAAATGGCCAATGTGCCCTATTATGAACTGATTCCGATCGGCTATTCTCCCCAGCACCTGCATCCGCCCGGAATTGCATCCGGAACCGTCACCTTGAGCGCCGCCACCTATCAGAACGTCCTATATGATGTTGGCCGCTCGTTGCTGCACAATGGCTTTAATAAGCTCATTTATGCCACCGGGCACACATCCAACATGAAGGCGGTGGATCCGGCCCTGCGAGCGCTGCGTTATGAAACCGGGGCTTTTATCTGCTGCTACCGCAACGATGCCGAAGCGGTGCCCGGGCTGATGGGCGATGCCGGAATCCTTGAAAATCCTCCCGAAGAAGCCCCCGGCTGGCATGGCAGTGAAGTTGAAGCTTCCGAGTGCATGTATTTTGAACAATTATACGGGAAAAAACTGGTTCATCTGGATCGGACCGAAAAAGAGTATACGCACCCGCCCAAGTGGATTTCAGATGTCAGTGACAAATTTACCAAGAAAAACGGCTCGCCCTTTCTAGAAATGCATGGCAAGAATGTGGCCTGGGTTCCCATGGATCACCAGGAGTACAGCGACACCGGTTTGATCGGTTTTCCGGGGAATCCCTTCACGGCGACGGCCGAAAAGGGCAAGAAAATAATTTATAAAAAGGCCGAGATAATGGCCGAGTTTATTGAAGAAATAAAGAAGGTGAAAGTGGAGGTCCGAAATAGAGATTTTTGGAACAGGACTTTTCGACCGGTGTAAAAGCGGTCTCAAAAATGCTTTAAGGTAAGTGAACTAAAGTTAAAAGTGATCTAATCCGCCACAAATATAGGCGGATAAAAGTGACTAAAATGCCTAAAGTGATCTAAAGTGCCTAAAGTTAAGGAATTCTGTCATTTAAATATAAAAAGATGGAGCGTAGCGACTCAGTAACTTTAGTCACTTTTTCTTAGATCAGCATGCGAGTTGAACCCTAAACCTAAAAATGAATGGCTGATTAAGATGCACGACAGGGCCATTGCCATAATTGCCACTTTGGACACCAAGGGCCCGGAAGCTGCCTTTGTGAAATCGCGGATCGAGGCAGCCGGGTTTTCCACGGTTGTTCTGGATACCGGCATTCTTGAGCAACGGGATCCGGCCGGCCCGGCAGCGGATGTGTCGGCGGATCAGATTGCCGCGGAAGGCGGGGAGGATCGCGCCGAGCTGATTGCTAAAAGTGCCGAAATAGAGACCCGCAACCGGAGTATTCGGGCCATGTCCAAAGGGTCCGCCAGGATCCTGCGGCAACTCTATGATCAAAACAAAATCTACGGCGTCATCGGGTTGGGCGGCGCCCAGGGCACCGAGATCTGTACTTACGCCATGCGGGCATTGCCCCTGGGGGTCCCCAAAATGATGGTTTCCACAGTGGCCTCCGGGCAGACGCCTTTCGGAATATACACCGGCACGCGCGATCTGACGATTATGCACTCGGTGGTCGATATCCTGGGACTCAACTCTTTGATGCGGCAGGTGCTCTCAAACGCCGTCGGGGCTGTGGTGGGTATGGTTCAGGCCGAATCCATGGAAACGCCGGGCACCGCGCTGAAAATCGGCATCACGATATACGGTCAGACCACCCCGGCGGCCTTGGTTATCAAACCGCAGCTGGAAGCAAGCGGCTATGAGGTTTTTGCCTTTCATTCCAACGGCACCGGTGGCCAGGCCATGGAGGAATTGGCGGTTGAAGGCCTGCTGGACGGCCTGTTTGACTTAAGTACCCATGAAATTACCGATGAAATATTCGGCGGCATCCACGCCGGTGACGCCAATCGTCTGCTGGCCGGCGGTTTAAAGGGTATCCCCCGGTTGGTGGTACCCGGCGGATTGGATATCATCACGTTGCGCGAGCTGGAAACGGTGCCGGAGATTTACCGCCGCCAACCCTATGTCAAACACAATCCCCATATAACGCTGGTGCGTTTGACCGCCGAACAAATGGTGCAGGTGGCCGAAGTGATGGTCGCACGGCTCAATCAGGCTAAGGCCCCTGTTGTTGTGGCCATACCCATGGGAGGGTTTTCATTTTATAACAAAGCGGGTCTGCACTTTCGGGATATCGATGCGGATCAGGCTTTTATTCACACCCTGAAAACCAAATTAAAACCCGAAATCGAAATCTGCGAACTGGACGGTCATGTGAACGACGCCGTATTTATCGAAGCGATTCTGTCTAAATTTGAAAATTTGATGCAGTTTGCCAAAGATAAAAACCGGCCTTGAGGAGAAACCTGCGCCTTGAACCCGACTCTGGACGAATACATACAGCGAGATCCCAGGATCTTGAAGGTTTATCAGGAAGCCCGACGCCGATATGCTGAAGTCGAGTTATTCCACCACAATTTCACCCATGTGATGCGCGATCTTCATCGTGCGCTCGTGATTGCCGCTGACGAGGGTTCCGTGGACTATGGTATTTTAATTCCCAGCGTCCTTTTGCACGACATCGGCTTTTGTACGCCTGATTTTAAGAAGCTGGGTCACGATGTGGCCGGTAAGCGTCTGGCCGTAGAAATCCTCAAAGACCTGGGTTATAGCGAAGATGAATGCAAAGCGATCGGTCACTGCATCCATGCGCATAAGGGCAAGGCCGAGCTGCCCGGAACCCTTGAAGCCAGGATCCTTTTCGATGCCGATGTACTCGAAAAAGCCGGATTGGTCTTTCTGATCTGGGGCGGCAAGATTATCAGTGAGTTCAGGGAATCCATGCATGATTTTTTAAAACGGGAAATTAAAGATCGCGGAACAGAGCTGGAACGCGGCCTGTATACGCGCAAGGCCCGGGAACTGGATGGGGGCAGGTTAAAAAAGGTCCTGGCAATGTTTATTCAGATTCAGAAAGAGATTAACACCGAGCGCCCCGATTACGAGATCACCGAAGATGATCTCTGGCAAAACGCTGCTCCTTAAGCTTGCTCACATATTTTTTTGACAGGATTAACAGGATCTACAGGATTTTTTGGCTTTTTTCAGGGTCCTTAAAAAAATATATCCAGTTAATCCTGCCTGTCCCGCCGAAGTTTTAACGAAGGCGGAGAAATCCTGTCAAAATTTGGATTAAAGGAGAATACCCATGTCAAACGAAGGATTTTATGATTTTCATACCCATACCGTTTTCAGCGACGGCGGTATGATTCCGGCCGGGTTGATGCAACGGGCGATTGCGCGCGGTTGTCTGGGATTGGCCATCACCGATCATGTGGACAGTTCAAATCTAGAGTGGGCTTTTGAAAGCCTGCTCAAGTTTGCGGACGAACTGGGGCAGGAGTGGCACCCGGGTATCGTGCCCGGAGAGGATGCCACCACGGCTCCTTTAAACACGTTGGGCGCCGCCGCACCGGGTAAAGACTGGCACCTGCCGCTGATTCCCGGTGTTGAACTGACCAGCGTGCCGCCGCGAAAAATTGCAGTCTTAGCCGAAAAAGCCCGTTCCCTGGGTGCCAAATGGGTCGTCGTCCACGGCGAAACCATCATGGAGCCGGTTGCCCCGGGGACCAACCGGGCGGCCATCGAAGCCAAAGCGGATCTCCTATCCCATCCCGGACTCATAACGCCCGAAGATGCGGCCCGGGCCGCCGAACTTGGTGTTTATCTGGAAATTACCACCCATAAAAGACACAGCCTAGCCAATGGCTGGGTGGCCCAACGGGCAAGGGAGTCAGGTGCCAAACTGCTGTTAAACACCGATTGTCATATATCGGCAGAGATTCTGGATGCCAAGCAGCGTCGGGCAATCGCGCTGGGGGCAGGATTGACGGCAGCAGAAGTCGATCAGATCTGGGAAAACGGCCGCGGGATTATCGCGCGCATCTTCGGCTGACCGAATGTCAACCCTATCCGTCGTCGGCTTTTCTTAAAATCGGGAAAAATTCCCCGACGGCTCACTATAGTAGAAAAATTATTCATATGCCAATCGGCCATCATTTTATTGAATTTCAGAAATTAAGGATTAGGTTTTCCCCATTAGCAAAATGCTTCTGGTCTTAAGGCATGAGATGCCTGAAAAATCAGAATAAGAAAAAAAATTTCGCCAAGAGGGATAAAAACCGGACGTTGAAGCGTTATCAGGGTAAATAATAAAATTCAAAATGAGGGAGGATAAAGTGGATTTACAGCAGAAGAAAAAAAACGGTTTAAAAAGAATCCTAACGACATGGGTCAAATTGGCTTTATTGGGTTTTTTCGTGCTTGCCCTGGTAGCGCTTCCATATCGATTTGATCACAAGCTCGGCGCCTTGGGTTATTCAGTTGCCTTCGCAGATAGCGACGGTGACGGTGACAGCGATGGTGGCGGTGATAGCGATGGTGGCGGTGATAGTGACGGTGACGGTGATGGTGACGGCGATGATGGTGATGACGGCGATGATGGTGATGACGGTGATGACGGCGATGATGGTGACGACGGTGATGACGGCGATGATGGTGACGACGGTGATGATGATGGTGACGATGACGACGGCGAAGACGATGACGATGACGGCGAAGACGATGATGATAAGGACGGCAAGGACGATGACAAGGACGATGACAATGATGACAACAGCAGCCGGGATGGCCAGGGAGACGACGATTCGGGTAACAGCTATAAAGGGTCAAACAGCATCGGCGGCATCAAGGGACTTACACCTGTTTCTCCAGACGAGGAAGCCGGTCTGGTAGGCGATTGGGGTGATTCATCAAACTAGAACCCATCTCAAAAATGCGTCTAAGTGCCCAGGGCCGCGTTGTCCCGCGAATTGAAATACTCACGTACTGCGTGTACGCTCCGTTTTCAATTCGCGGGACGCCTTGCCCTGGACCCTTAGCCACTATTTTTGAGATAGGTTCTACTAAGATCATTTTGGCAACATGTCATTTAAACTGAGATTTAAGGATGACGCATCCAGACAGACGAAGTCGGAATAAAAGGAAAATTGCCAAGCAGCGGGAGGAGACCTTGCGAGATCAGATCGTGGGTCTCCTGCCACGTTTGCGTCGGTTTGGACTGAGCCTCGCCAAAGATCGCGATACGGCGGACGATCTTGTGCAGGGGGCGTGTGAACGTGCTTTGACTCGCCTGGATCAGCTCCGGGAAGGGACTCGGCTGGACAGCTGGTTATATCGTATCATTTACACCCAATGGATTGACTTGTTGCGGCACAGGCAAGTCCGATCGGAAAAATTAATTGTTTTCAGCCGGGAGACCGAATCAAGGTCGGTTTCATCCGATTTTGATTTCAATTTCAGCACACCCCTTGACGTGCGCACGGCACTGGAGAGCCTGCCGGAGGAACATCGGGCTGCCGTCATGCTGGTATGCGTGGAAGGATACGGCTACGCGGAAGCAGCCGATGTTTTGAATGTGCCGGCGGGGACGATTGCCAGTCGGGTATCCCGGGCCAGGGGAATGATGAGCCGGCGGCTACTGGAGGATAAAGGCCAGGTGCTCCGGCTGACAAAAATGGAGGGCAAAAATGACTCGGCAGTTTGATGAAAGAACCCTTTCTGCCTATCTCGACGGCGAGCTTGACGACGCCGCGATGCAGGAAGTCGATGAATTCTTACAGCAGGACGCAAAGGCCAGAGAATACGTGCTCAACGCGACCAGAACCACCGCATTTTTAAAAGCCGCCTCGAATGCGATTCTGCATGCGGAAGTTCCCGAACACCTAATTGCGGCCGTAAAATCCCACGGGGATAGAGGCGGGCGCCGCCAACCGGTCGTCCGAACCGTGTTTCGAATTGCAGCCGCCATTGTTCTGGTTCTATTTGGTTATGGTGCCGGGAATTTGCTCATCAACAATCAACTGGGATCTCTGCCGATTACGGTAGCCCCGGTGCTGAAACAATACGGCCATGTTGTTGATGCCGCCCTGGAACATAACTTGAGCGGGACCCCGCGGAAATGGAGCGAACCGCAGCAGTCGACCATGATAATGGTAACCCCGGTCAAAACCTACCGGGACAGCAAAAATATTTACTACCGGGAATACCGCCTGGAAGTCATTGCCGAAAATCAACACCAGCAGGTCGACGGTTTGGCTTACCGTAACAGCGGCGGCAAATGGATAACCAAAGCATTGTTTTTCTGAAACCTAAAATGAGCACGCTTTTTGAGGACAAAGACATGATTGCAAAGCAGTTCAGCGGAATTCGAGTTTACATTGCTTCTGTTCTTTTTATGATATTGACAATGGCAGTTTTTGGTTGTACGGCCGCACAGCGTTCTTCCTCTGCGAATCAGAATCCCGAACCCCTGCCGGTTTATCGCCAGGGGACGACCTTTGTTTACTCCGACGGCACCTGGGAAACCGTCAATGCCGTCGCGCCCAATATCGTAACCTGGAAGGATCATCGCGGCAACACCTCAAACGGAACACCGGATTTCACACGCCGGCGAATATATTATCAAACCCGAACCCGGCAGGGAACGCGGACATTTGGACCCCGTGAAGATTTAATTTTGACCGGCAGCGAAGTGCTGTGGCCTTTGAAAATAGGGAACACGGCCAGCTACACCGAGACGGGAACATGGACTGATAAACGGGATGGGTCGCAGCATTCTTACCGCAGCTACTGGAGCTGTGAAGTTGATGGAATTGAGCGGGTTGCGGTTCCGGCCGGAGAATTTGATGCCTGGAAGATCAGCTGTACGCGCTACAATGTTTCCGGCCGGGGCGTGCAGTCGCGTCCCAAAGAAATAAAAACCTGGTATTATGCGCCTCGGGTAGGTCATTATGTCCTGGTTACCCGCAGCTATCTCTATGACAAACCTTCGCGGCAGCTGGAATTGTTGGCTGCTTTACCTCCCCAGGAGGGTCTCCCGGTCCAGGCCCGAGAAAAAATGGCAAGCAGCTTCCAAAAGGCCATGGAGCAGCAAGTCAGCGGCGACCCTGCGTCCTGGTCCCTGGCGAGCATAGCCGTTTCAGGCGGCACAACGCCTTACGGAACCTTTAAGCTCGCAGACGGAACCTTCTGCCGGCGTTATGTCCAGGATCTGAATTTAGCCGATGATCAACAGACATATTACGGAATGGCCTGCCGGGATCCCAAGGGCAGGTGGGGTATTCCGCGCCGATAAAATCCGCAAAACCGACCCAAAGTCCAACCGGGCACATACGTCGATTTGCAAAGAAAATAATTAATAATTAAGATGTGCCCCTCTTCTTGACATCAACCAACGCAACCTTAAATTATTGATTGAAAGCTTTATATATGATCGATATTTCGTTTTGACCGAGTTTTCCTTTTTATTCTTCACCGACCTATTGATAATCTGATATAAACTTGATGGTATGCGCCTAACGTTTAAGCTGATAAAATGATTATCTGGCTGGTCTGATGTGACGTCCTTACGAGCTAGATCCTAACTCTCACAAAGATCTTACCGCGGCTATTTCACTAGAATTTTCAGCACCTATTTTCCTGCCATTTTGAGCTGGTTTTTGTCGAGCCCTCACTCTTAAAAGCTTTCTATTCTCCTTTGGAAAAGCAGAAATCATTTAAACGAAAGGAGGTGTGTTATGAAAGCAGGCATTTTCTTTACGGGAACCGGGCCTATTCTTATATTGACCACCTATTCATCCCTGAACGATCCCAAATTAATAGGTAAGCTTACCCAAAAAGGCATCAAGAAGTACATCGCGTATGAAGTTTCCGAGGCGTTAGTGAAACAACTCTATGGGAAACACGTTAACGTGATTTTGGGCGATCTGAAACAAACCGATGATTTACGGGTACTTGATTACGACGGGCATCATGTCTTCTATAACTTTTCTCTGAATGAACTTGGACAACCCGTCTACCATGAAGCTTAAGACCTATCCGTGATATGGGAAAGTTCGTCTTTCGCCCGGCGTATGTGCAATAAATATTAAAAAGGCCTATAGGCTTAGGAGGTGAAAAAGAATGTATTTAAAACAAAAAGATATTTTTTGGGCGATGCGTAAGGATTTTGTGAAAGAAATTATGCGAATCTCAGTGACAGAATCCCATAAACAAGGTGAATTGCTCTTTCGCGAGGGAGACCCGGCGAATGCGTTTTATGTTTTGCTTAAAGGTCGCGTCAAACTGAGTCTGGGGGAGACCGGGCAGGTTGTTTATATCGTTAGCAATGCCGGGGAGGCATTTGGCTGGTCGAGTCTGATTGGCCGGCAAAATTTTTCTGCATCAGCGGAATGTGTGGCTCCGACGAAGTTGCTCAAATTTGATAAGGAAAAGTTACAAAAGATTCTGGAAAAAGATCCAGCCAATAGTCTTATTTTATTCAAACGTCTTGCTGAAATATTAGGCAATCGCTTGCTGCAAAGCTATACGATCATATCTTCCGAATCCCGAGCTGAATTCTCACCCTCTTATGGTACCGGCCAGGTTATGCCTACGACAGAAACGTAACCCGAAACATAATAATTTTAAAAAAATGTTTGTGCATATCTTTGCAAAAGCGGAGGTAAAAAATGTTTAAAAATATTGTTATCGCATTTGATGGCTCCGAGTATAGTCATAAAGCGTTGAGGTGTGCCAAATCTATAGCCGAACGTTTTGAAGCAAATTTATGGCTTGTTCATGTCTTTTCCTACCCAACTGACTTTTTGGGATACACCGATTATGAGAAACTGTTTGCCAGGCGCAAGGCTGCGGCTCAAGCTGTCCTTGATGATGCGCGACAGAAATTGAGCCGCACTTCACTGGTTGTCAACGATGAACTTCGAGAAGGTCCGGAAGCCGAGTCGATACTGAAGGAAGCCAAAAAATGCAAGGCGGACCTTATTGTGATGGGAACCCGCGGGCTTGGCGCTTTGAAGGGCTTTCTGGTGGGCAGTGTGAGCCGTAAAGTCATTCACTATTCGTCCTGTCCGGTAATGGTGGTTCACTAACATCTCGGTTTTCTTGAAAAAACCGCTTTGTTCCCCCGCAATTTCAGCAGGCGGGAGCAACCGGCGCCCTTCGTCAACCGGATGCTCATTCTTAATAATCCAACGGCCGTCTTCTGGGAAAGCGTAATCAACGGTTCGACTGACCGAGTACTGCGCCGGGACAGCGGTCGAGTCAACGACCACCCGCAAAGTGGGTGGCTTGGATTTTACCGCCAAAGGCGGGAAAAGACAGGGGCGCGAAGTGCCCCAATCGTTGCGGGTGGAACCGGGTGCGAAGCACCGGTTTGGAAAACCCAATCTTCCGCCTTTGCCGAAAGGTGCATCCCAATTTAAAAAAATTATATAATTGATTTGACATTGAGATAATTAAAATATATTCAGAATATACTCTAAATATAATAAATACGGCATTTATTAATTAACTATTAGATATAATTTGAGATTATGATGCTCACAATGGGCTATGGAAAAATGAAGAATAAAAAGACGGCTGTATACGTGAAGATTAAAGAAGGTATCATTAATGGCACTCTTGCCCCTGGTTTGCCGATCAATGAGAGCGATTTTGCGCGGGACCTCGATGTCAGTAAAACACCCGTACGTGAAGCGCTTATGCAGCTTGAAAGAGAGGGGTTGGTCGAAAACATACCCGGCCGCGGGTCTGGGGTAGCGCATATAACATTTCAGGATATTCGCGAAATTTTCGAGACCCGTGAAATTATCGAGTGCGGAGCTGCCAAACGGGCCGCACTAATGCGTGATGAAGAAGAGGTCCGGGCCAAAAGAAAAGAGCTCGAGCAGTATTCCAAAAAGTGGACTGAAGCAATCGAACTTAATTGGGGTCCGGTGGAGGATATTCACCTTTTTATAATTACAAGTATCGGCAACCAGAAACTGACCGACACCTATCTTGGGATAATTGATCATATTAAAAGAATGCGTAAACACTTTGGCGGCCGCTTCACCCGGCAGCGATTTAACGGAATGATGTTTGAACACCTTGAAATCCTTGATGCGATCATTGAGGGGAATGGCGAGCGCGCCGAGCTGGCCGTTCAAAATCATCTCCGCAGCGCGGCCGCTTATCTTTTGGGACTCACTTCACCGACGAAAGGTTAATTCTATGGCACATGTCATAACCCGGTTTAAAAGGCCACCGGAAAAATTGATAACGGCGTTCAAGGATTTTGGCGCGGCAACCGTTTATGAGGCTGCCGGACGAATCGGATCGGTCGATCCGGCGATCAAGCCTTTAGACACGGGTGTGCGCTTGCTGGGTGCCGCTTTAACCGTCCGCTGTCATCCCAAGGACAACCTGATGTTGCACAAAGCCCTGCAGATCGCACAACCCGGCGACATTATCGTCGCCGCCACCGACGGCTACCCCAATGCCGGATATTTCGGCGATTTAATGGCCACATCAGCTATGGCACGGCAGGTTGGTGGCCTGGCGATTGACGGATGCGTGCGGGACAGCGCTGAAATCATTGAAATGGGATTTCCAATTTTTTGCCGTGGAACTTGCATGCGGGGTACCGTTAAGAAAACGCTCGGTTCGGTCAACCACCCGGTGTTGTTCGGAGATGTGGTTGTCAACCCCGGTGATCTGGTGCTCGGTGACGACGACGGAATGACCATCATTCCCCAATCAAAATTGGAAGAAGTCTTGGAAGCCACCCGTCTGCGCGTAGAAAAGGAAAAGGAAAAGGCGGCTGCTCTCAAGCAGGGCGTTTCAAGCGTAGAGTTAAACAAACTTGATGACGTTTTTCAAATCCTTGGTTTGGTGGAGGATTAATTTTGAAAATTGCTGCCGATCACTTGATGGAAGTAATTACAAAATTGCTGCAAGCCATAGGGGCTGAAGATAAAGAGGCCCGACTGGTTGCAAAGATTTTGGTTGAGGCCGATTTGCGGGGTATTCGCACCCATGGCTGTGCTTTTTTACCGCTCATCGCCCAACGCTGTGCCCACGGTCTTCTCAACATTCCCACTAAAACAAAGCTGATTACCGATGAGGGAGCCGTTGCTCACATCGACGGTAACAATGGCCTGGGCCAGGTAGCCGCTGTCGAAGCCATGCAGATTAGCATCCACAAAGCCAGGAACCACGGGGTTGCCCTGGCATTGATCCGTAATACCAACCACATTGGTTTTCTGGGCTATTATACCCTCATGGCCGCCGCCGAAGGAATGATCGGTATATGTGCAACCAACGCCGCTGCGTCCGTCGCACCGTGGGGCGGCGCCGAACCTTTTTTCGGCTCAAACCCGCTTTCCATTGCCGCTCCTGTTGCCGGCGGAGCCCCGCTTGTGCTTGACATGTCTGCCAGTGTGGTAGCCCGGGGTAAAATTCGACGTGCGTTGCGATTAAACGAAAACATTCCCGCGGGGTGGGCTTTTGATGAAACCGGTAGCCCTACCACCGATCCGGCCGAAGCGCTCAAGGGCACGCTGATGCCCATTGCAGACCACAAAGGGTCTGGCTTGGCCTTTTTTATTGATCTGATCTGCGGCCTGCTTTCAGGATCCAAATACGGGCGCGATCTGCTCACCTTTCACAAACCCTTAGGCCCAACAGGTGTGGGGGCGATGTTCATGGCGGTTGACATTGGCCGGTTTATGCCCCTGGCGCGCTTCGAAACCCTCGTAAATGAGTATACTGCAGCCATCCACAACTCCCCAAAAGCCGTCGGCGTCGAACGCATTTTTCTGCCGGGAGAAATCGAAGCCGACAAGGTGGATGCGAGCAAATCACAGGGAATAGAAGTGGATTTACAGATAATTGAGAAGATTAACGTGCTGCTGGAGCAAAAGGATCTTGCGATCCGTATCGAAGAAAATTGATCATGGATAAAATATTAAGGGTTAATACGCGTACAAATGATATTCGGTCGGAAGCATGCTCTGTGGAAGCACTGCGGCTGGGAGGACGTTCGCTGGTTGCGCACCTCGCATTAATAGAGATCGATCCGAATTGTGATCCGTTGGGCTGCTGGAACAAATTCATTCTGGCCGCCGGGTTGCTGGGAGACACAAATGTGACAACGGCCGGCCGCTATTCAGTGGGCGCAAAAAGCCCGCTGACCGGAGGGGTTAAAGAAGCCAGTGTGGGCGGCAGTGCAGGTCAGAAAATGGCGCGCCTCGGTTTCAGAGCGGTCGTATTGGAGGATGTGCCTGACAACCCGCAAACCAACATTCTGGTGGTGTCTAAAGAAAAGGCGGTTATAATCCCGGCCCCTGAGTATAAAAACCTTACCGTTAGGGCCAGTTTCCAGCGATTGCGCGATCAATTTGGAAAAGATGCCGGTGTGATCGGTGTCGGGCCTGCCGGTGAGATGATGATGGCGGGCGCCGGTGTGGCGACGACCGATAAAGCAGGTGTTCAAATTCGATTTGCCGGCCGCGGTGGGATGGGCGCGGTGATGGGTTCCAAAGGCATCAAGGCGATTGTTTTCGACGACACGGGCGCGCCACCCGGGGAAGCCCATGACCGCAAAGCCCTGAACGCGGCCAATAAGAAGCTGGTGCAACTCCTGATGGATGACCCTAAAACTGAAAACCGTCACAACTTCGGCACCCCCGCGGTTTTAGCATTGTGCAACACTCTGGGCATCTTGCCGACGCGTAACTTCAGTGCCGGTCAATTTGAGCAGGTTGACGCCATTTCAGGCGAAACCATCGCCGAACTGATTGACAAGCGCGGCGGCGAAGGCCGCAAAGGACAGCCCTGCATACAGGGCTGTGTCATCCAATGTTCCAATGTCTTCGCGGATCCCGGAGGCAAGGCGACGGTGGCCTCACTCCAGTATGAAAATATCGCTCTGCTCGGGTCTAACTGTGACATCAGTGACATCGACGAAATTGCCGAGCTCAACGACCTGTGCAACGAGGCCGGACTTGACGCCATTGAAACAGGCGCTGCCATTGGCGTTGCCATGGATGCCGGCGTGATCCCATTTGGTGACGCGGAAGGGGCCAAAGACCTCATTCGCCAGGCCTTACGGGGGTCGCCGCTGGGGCGCATCATCGGCAACGGCGTTGTCATTACCGGAAAAATTTTCGGCATCAGCAGAGTGCCGGCTGTCAGGGGACAGGCTATTCCTGCCTACGATCCGCGTTCTTTAAAGGGAATCGGCGTGACCTACGTCACCTCACCGATGGGTGCCGATCACACGGCCGGAAATGCTTTGGAGCTGGCTTCCAGTATGGATCCCCGGGGCACGGAAGGTCAGGTGGAAGCTTCCCGGCGACTTCAACTTCGTGCCGCGATTCTGGACAGTTTGGGGGTGTGTTTGTTTATTCGGCCGGCGTTTGTAAAAAAACCCGACCTGTTCGCTGAACTGCTCAATGCGCGCCATGGTTTTAATCTCACATACGAAGATGTGCAGCAAATGGGTGTAAAGTGCCTGGAAACCGAGCGTGAGTTCAATAAAATGGCCGGGCTAAACACCGAGCGCTGCGATGTTCCGGAGTTTATGCGTAACGAACCGCTGCCGCCCCACAACACCGTTTTTGATATTTCCAAGACTGAAATGAAAAAGATTTGGGCGGTTGCGCCAGTACAAAATCAATTTTAGGGAGACCGATCATGCAAATCGATTTTAAAGACAAGGTTGCGGTTATCACCGGAGGCAGCCGGGGCATCGGTGCTGCCATTGCGGAAGCCTTTTATCACAATGGGGCCAATGTGGCTCTGTTAGACATTAACAACAAAGAGTGCCAGGAACGTGCACTTGCTGTGGACGCCAGCGGCAGTCATGTTATCGCCCTTCAGGCCGATGTGACCGATGAAACCCAGGTTCAAAAAGCAGTTGAGCAGATCCTGGAGCGCTTTGAGCAGATCGACATTCTGGTCAACAGTGCGGGAATTTTACATCACGTCCCCATTGAGGAGAAAACGGTTGCCGATTTTGAAAAGATTATAAAAGTGAACCTTACGGGCGCTTTTATCATGTGCAAAACAATTGTTCCGATAATGAAAAAAATAAGCAGGGGAAAAATTGTCAATATCGCAAGTTTGGGCGGCCGCACGGGTCGACCCGGAGTAGCCGTCGACTACGGTGCGTCCAAAGCAGGCATTATCGGATTGACGCAGACCCTCGCAAGGGAGGCGGGACCCGCTGGGATCTATGTTAATGCCATCGCTCCCGGACCGATTCTGACCGAATTAACAAAGCAGGTGCCCAAAGAGGTTTTTGCGACATGGAATGTCGGCCGGGCGGTGAATAAAGACGGCCTGCCGGAAGATGTTGCCAATGCGGCCCTGTTTCTGGCATCGGAAATGTCCGATTGGATCACCGGTGTAACCTTGGATGTCAATGGCGGGATATTCATTCCGTAAAGAAATTCAGGAGGTCATACATGTCAAAACTGAAGGTCATCAATCTTAATACCATGGAAGGCGAGCGGCGTGAACCGCCGCGCACGTCATGGATTCTGGTGTCGGAAAAAACAGTCGGTGCCCAGAACCTGGCCATGGGCCTAAACAGGACGCATCCGGGCGGGATGGTACCGGAGCATAAACACGACCAAGAAGAAGAGGTGATGTACTTCATATCCGGTCAGGGAAAATTTATCACCGCAGACGAGGAGATCGAACTCCAGCCCGGGATTTGCATCTACAATCCTCCGGGAGCAATGCACAAAATCGTCAATACGGGCGACCAAGACCTTGAATTTGTATGGATCTATGCGCCGCAACTGGCGGGTCACCGCAAATAATTCCAAATAGCCAACAGGAGGCAACGCTATGAGCAAATGGACAATCCCCCCGGAAGGCGGTCATATGGATAAACCGACCGGGATCTATTTTCAAACAATGACCAAAAAGGATGTTGAAGAGCGCTTGAAAAAAAACGACATCCTGATTGTGCCTGCGGGTTCAACTGAGAACCACGGTGCCGCCGGGCCATTTGGCGAGGACACCTTTGTTGTCACGCGCATGGCCGAGGAGATCGCCAAAGCCACCGGTTGCACGGTCGCCGAGCCGCTGCATTATGGCTCCCATCCTTTTCATCACCTGGGGCAACCAGGAACGGTTGTTATTCCGGACGACGTATTCTCTGATTACATCCGGGCGATGATTGCAGGATTTTGGAACACCGGTTTTCGTAAACAGATCTGGATCAGCCTGCACGGTCAGGAGTATATCATTCCCTCAGCCCTGCAGGAGTTCGGCAAGCGCTATCAGGTGCCGGCCATGCTCTTTTTCGTGGATGTGCCCCGGGTGATGGGGCAGACGCTGATGGATAAGGCCCACGGCGGGCCTTATGATAATCCGTTCCAACATGCTTGCGAGGCTGAACAGTCCATTTCCATGGCTCTGTTTCCCGAGCTGTGTCAGCCTGAAAACGCAGAGGATACCGACGTTAAAGGCTATTTGCCGCCGGGCCATATCGATCGTGGCGGCGACATTTACGGAAACCCCATCCCGGGTCACTGCCACGTGGGTGCCGGCGGGATCGAGTGCGTGATGTTCCCGGAGGGTGTTTTGGGCAAAGCCAGTAAAGCCGATGCGAAAAAAGCAATCCCTTCGGTGGAGAAATTCATGGACTACATGGTTCAGCTTCACGACGACATTCTGGAGCGCTTTCCGCCCGGCAAACTGCAGCCGATCGAGCAGATGACCCAGCACGATCCCAAGCTGATCGAAGACATTTTAAAGGGTCCGCTAAACGGCGGCAAACACCTGTATGTTCTGGGTTTTCCGCCCTGACGCGTGGTTTGAATCGAAAGCATCCGATCGAAGGGCAGCCGTGGGTTTCCGTCCGTACCCACAACATCGAATCGTTAACGGCTGGTGGCGAAAACCATCACTGTAGGAGAAGAAGATGAAAGCGATTATCAAGGCGACCGGCGAAGCAGGATCTCTGCAAGTCGCAGACATGCCGACACCCGCGCCCGGTCCAGGACAAATACGGGTTCAAATCAAAGCCACCGGGATTTGTTTTACCGATGTCACCATTCTGAATAACCTGTACAAAGGTCGCAAGCCGGTTCCTATACCCGTTATTATGGGACATGAAGGCGCGGGTGTGATTGCCGAACTGGGACCGGGGGTTTTCGATCATGCGGTGGGTGACCGGGTCGCCCTTGAGGCTCTTTCAGGATGCGGCAAATGCCTGCAGTGTCGCAATGGTTTTAAGAACATGTGCGTGGACTGGGAGCATATCGGCATCACCTGCCACGGAACCTTTGCCGAATACCTGGTACTTCCATCTGATCTGGCGCATAAGATGCCGGATGATATGGACTTCGCCGATGCCGCCTTTATGGAACCCCTCAGCCTGGTTGTGCGGTCATTGGAAAAAGTGATGCCGATGGTGGGTGAAACCGTTGCTATTTTAGGGCCGGGATCTTTGGGAATGTTTCACCTGCAGGCTTTCAAGGCGGCCGGCGCCTCCAAAGTGATTATGGTCGGCCTGGAACAGGATCGCAAACGCTTTGAGATCGCAAAAGATCTTGGCGCGGACCATATCATTAATATCAGCGAACAAGACCCTGTCGAAGCGATCTTGGAATACACCGATGGCCAGGGGGCGGACATTGTCGTGGAAACCGCCAGTTCCGCCAAGGCGACCGAGATGACCTTTGATCTGGCCGCACCCCGGGCCAGAGTGGTCCTGTTCGGTCTGTATCCGAAAGCGAACCTCAGCCCTCTGCAGATGTTGCGCAAGGGCCTGACCGTGTTCGGCGACGTGGCCCTGGTTCCCCGCCAATTTTTGAGAGCAATGAATTGGGTTGTATCCGGTAAAGTCAGCGCCCAGAAGATGATTACCAAGCGCTTCGGGTTAGACCAGGCTAGGGAGGCCTTTGAGGCGGGAAGCCGGGGAGAGACGGTAAAGGTCCTTTTTGAGCTTTAATGTAATGGGATTTCTAAAACATGTACGTAACCTAAACCAAAAAGGGAGGAAAGAAAAATGAAACGAAATCTTTCGAATTTAGGCAAACTTTTATCACTGGTGCTGATGCTGGGATTGATATTTGCACCGGCAATGGCCATGGCAGGACCGACGATCAAACTGGGCCATGTTGATCCCGCATCATGGCAGAGTTCCAAGAAAGGGGCGGCCGGGACCATTTTTAAGAACATCGTCGAAGGGGAGTCCGATATTTCGGTCGAGCTTTTTCCGGCCAAGGCCCTGGGTGACGAAAATAGTCTGGTCCAGCAGGTTCAGGAAGGAACCACGCAAATGACCATCGTCTCCGGTGCGATGTCAACCGTGTGCAAACCAGCGGATGTCCTGAACATCCCGTACATGTTCGCATCACCCACCATTGCCTGGGACGTCCTGGATGGCCCGTTCGGCAAGGAGCTGGCAGAATATTGCCTCAAGAAGACAGGGCTGCGAACCCTGGCCTATGGCGAAACGGGTTTCCGGAATTTTACCAACAACAAACGGGAAATCAAGACACCCGCTGATATGAAAGGCATCAAGTTCCGGGTTCAGCCGATCCCGCTGTATGTGGAAATGGTCAAAGGCCTGGGAGGCGAGCCAACTCCGATTGCCTGGTCTGAGCTTCCCAATGCCCTGGCGACCGGTGTTGTCGATGGCCAGGAGAATCCTGTCGGCGTCATTTACAACAACAAGCTTCATAAATTGCAGAAATATTTGGTGCTGGACGGTCACGTCTACGCCGCCGACTTTATTCTGATCAATGATGAGTTTTTCAAGTCGCTGTCGGCCAAAAACCAGGCGGTGGTCCAAAAAGCTGCCCGCATTGCCGGTGTCATGGGGCGTGCCATCCAGCAGTTCAATACTGCCGAAGGGGTGACCAAGGTTGCGGCTGAGGGTATGCAAGTGTATGCTCCGACAGCGGCGGACCTGGCCCAGTTCCAGAAGCTGGCGCAGCCGGCCGTTAAGAAGTGGCTGGCCGGAGAACTGGGTGACGATGCCGTATGGATTAAAAAACTTGATGCTGCGGTCATGGAAGCATCTAAATAACCGGCGATAACCTGCGACGACCGGAGGGCGATTTGCCTTCCGGTCGTCCTCCACGTATCTGAGCGCGGTGAATCGTATCGCCTGTTTCACTGTAAAGAGGGGGGGTGGCATCCATGCAGCGCATCCTTGAGCGAACAACACGCCTTTTTTCGCAATTTGCCGCCGCCGGCGCCTCGCTGTCCATGGCTGTACTTTTTTTGATTGTTTTCACGAACTCCCTGCGCCGCTACGCCATCGGCAAATCTTTTGAGTCGGGCGAGGAGCTGCCGATATTCATCGCCATATACGGCGTCATGTTCGGGATTGCCTGGGCGTATATACAGGACCGGCACATCCGCTTCACCATGTTGATCAGGTTCCTGTCGGAATCATTAACCCGGAAACTATACATCATCGTCGACCTGATTATGGTGGTTAACGGCGTGCTGCTAACCTATTCCGGCTGGATGTTTGTCATTAAACGGGGCCGCGTGGAGGCTTCCGGAATTATCAACCTGGCCAAGGATCTCAAGGCCTTGACCGGGTGGGACAGCATGATCTGGATCGGACACCAGTATCCCTATCAGGCCGCAATGGTATTGGGCGGTGTCATGCTGACCATTGCGGCCCTGCTGAAACTCCTCCAGCGCTTAACTGAACATGCAGCGCTTGAATCCGGCGGAGGGTGATACCATGGTCTATGCAATCCTATTAATCTGTTTAATTATCGGTGTGCCGGTTGCCTTCTCCATTGTTGCCGCCCTGATGTATTTTATGGCGGTCGGCGAATTCCCCTACCACCTTCGTATCGTTGCCACCCAAATGTTCGGCGGGATACGGTCCTATCCGCTGCTGGCCATCCCCCTGTTCATTCTCGCCGGGGAGCTTATGAATGAATCGGGCATCACCAGTCGGATCATTGCCTTCACCAACGTTTTCGTCGGCCGGCTGCGTGCAGGTCTGGCCATGGTCAATATCTGGGCTTCGGTTATTTTTGCAGGGCTGTCCGGCTCCGCGGTTGCGGACACCTCCGCCATTGGGCGGGTCTTCATTCCTGAGATGGAAAAGAGGGGCTACCCGCGTGATTTTTCGGCGGCGATTACCGCCGCTTCCTCGGTTATCGGCCCCATTATCCCACCGAGTATTCCGGTGATCATCTACGCCCTGATCGTGACCGGTGTTTCCGTACCGGGCATGTTCCTGGGCGGTGTCATCCCGGGCATCCTGCTGGCCATTTTTCTGTCCATATATGTGATGGTATTTGCCGGCGACTATCAAAAAGACGACCCGGACGAGTCCGTCCGATCCAAAAGAAAAATTCTTTTCCAGGGCATAATCCCGCTGATGATGCCGGTCTTTGTGGTGGGCAGCATCCTGTTTGGTGTGGTCACGCCGACCGAGGCTGCCAGTTTTGCGGTGGCCTATGCCCTGATTGTCGGCCTGTTCCTGCTCCGGGAAATCAAATGGACCGATCTGCCCAGGATCTTTGGAAACGCTATGCGCGACACCGCCGTTATCATGATCATCATGTCCGCTGTTGCCGCAGCCAACTGGCTGTTGACCTACAATCGCGTCCCCAACATGATCACCGATTTTGCCCTGGAGTTTATGACCGCAAAGTGGATGTTTCTGATTTCCTCGATGGCCCTGTTCCTTTTTGCCGGGCTTTTTTTAGAAGGGATCGCCGCGATGCTGGTTTTAGTGCCTATATTACATCCCATCGCTGTTAGCATGGGAGTTGACCCCACCCATTACGGTATTCTGGTCGTCTTCAATCTGATGATCGGATTGATCACCCCACCCATGGGCCTGTGTCTCTTCGTGGCTGATTCCGTCGCAAATGTGGGCCTGGCAGCTCTGGTCCGTCAGATCATCCCATTGTTTTTCGTGGAGCTTTTGGCGTTGATCGTTATTACTTTTTTCCCGGTGACCGTCATCGGCCTGCCACGCTTGTTGGGTTTTTAGGAAGTACCAATCCACACCCATCCCTACAAGCGGGACGCCTTTGCTCTGATCACACCCATCGGATTGTGTCTGTTCGTTTTTAGATAGGTGTGTGTTGAATGGCATATGAAAGTCATCCGGAAAGAAAACTTGTCCAGGCTTTATAAATTACAAGTATAACCTAATCGGATTAAAAACTTTATAAGAGGTAGTTGTAAATGGTTACGGTGGACACAAAATTAATTAGTCTATTAGGGTATCCGTTGAAGCAAACTTTTGCTCCCCAAATGTTTAATGAAACCTTTAAAAAATTAAATATGGATTATTTCTACTTCCCGATCGAAGTTGAAAATGACAAGTTGGAAGCAGTGGTAAGCGGTATCAAGTGCATGAATTATGCCGGATTCAATCTAGCAAAACCCAACAAGATAAAGATTCTGGACTATTTGGATGAATTGGATGAATTGGCGGACAAGATAGGGTCGGTAAATGTCGTTGTCATAAAGGATGGTAAGCTGAAAGGCTACAATACCGATGGAATCGGTTTTGTACAGTCTTTGTTGGATGAAACGGCAATGGATCTTAGCCAGAATACATTTTTTATATTTGGAGCTGGAGGCGCATCGAGGGCGCTGGGCTTTACACTGGCTCATCAGGGTGCAAAGAAGCTTTATATTATAGACAAGATTGATGAAGCCAGCACATCTCTCGCAAACGATATCAATGCTAAAATAAGAGTGTGCGCGGAATTTGTGGCTTTCAATAATGCACCCGTCGAAAGTTTGCTGCAAAGGAGCAATGTATTGGTGAATGCTTCCGGTGTTGGAATGAATCCGCATCTTGAACATACGCCTGTGAACAAAAAATTTTTAAATAAAGACTTGTTTGTCTACGATATTGTCTACAATCCCTCCAAGACCTTATTGCTTCTGGATGCCGAAGAAGTCGGATGTAAAACCATGAATGGAATCGGTATGGCAATCATTCAGGGAATAAAAGGATTTGCTTTAATGACGGGTATGGCTGAACCCACTGACATAATGAAGGATGCTATGGACAATATTATTGCCGGGCCGAAAAACAGATCAGATGAATAAGCTTATATGTCTAAGAAAGGATGAGTAAACATTATGAAGATGAATCATTTAGGCTATGCCACCAGGAATCTCGAGGAAGCGATAGATGCATTTTTAAAATTGGGTTATACCACCGTATATGAGGATATCAAGCACCATGAGCCCAAAAACATGTATGTGCAGCGTGTTCAACTGGGCGATTTGATAGTGGAACTCATGGCCACAGTCGATACGTCAAAACCCTCTTTTGTCAGCGAGAAACTTGAAGCGACCACCGAACCCTTTTTACTGCATCATCTTTGCTACGATGTTGACGACATCCATAAAACGGTGGACGACCTTATGGCGACCGGCGACTATACCATTCACGAGCCCATCACCAGCGGTGTGTTTCAGAAAAATCAAATCTGCTTTTTGAGGCACAAGCAGATAGGGCTAGTTGAGTTCTTTGAATGGCCCAAGGAATAATATTCTACCGTTTAGGTTGCGAAATATTCCGGGAATTCTTCCCGGTTCCGGGGATATGCTTTGCCAGCACGGATAAACGCAATACCGAAACCCAACGCATATATTTTGAGGTGAGGTTATGGGCGGAAAAAGCGAAAGCAAAAAGGTAGGTTTTCTACATACGACGCCAACAACAATCGGTTTGGCTGAAAAATGTATGAAGTTATACCTGCCTGGAACAGAACTCATCCATATTTATGACGGCAATGTTAAAATTGACAATTTTAAAGCGCCCATCGGCGTGACCCCTAAGCGCAATTTGCTCAGATACGCCGGTTTTGCAGATCAACTGGAGCAGGCGGGATGCGGGATTATTGTATCCTGTTGCAGCCTTATGCCCAGAGCGGTAGCCTATGCAAAAGAGGTCGTATCGGTGCCTTTTGTACAGCTGGATGCCGTTATTCTTGACAAGGCGGTTGAGCAGTACAGCCGGATCGGCGTTATTAACACCACGCCTTATGTGGTGCCTTATCTTGAGGAGGGGCTCAAAACCAGGGCCGCCGGGCTTAACAAGGTAATCGAGCTTATTTTCTCCAACAACAATACAGCCCTGGATTTATTTAATGCGGGAGAATTCGAGACACACGACAATATCGTTATAAGGGATATTCAAAAGCTGGATGAAAAGGGCCTAGACTGTATATTAATGGGCCAGATTCCTTTTGGACTGATGGATGAAAAGTTAAAAAAGCTCTCTTTGAAGGCCCCGCTTCTCTATGTCGGCGAGGCGGCGTTTAAGCATGTGGCGGCACTTTTACAACGATAAGAAAGAAAGACCATTATGAGCATTACAGCCTTGGATTATGCAAGCCCCTTCTTTCCTGTAAACTATGTGCAGGGCGAGAAGGAATACGCGGTACGCGAAAAGAGCATTGTTTTCAATATGTCGGATGAGGACCTGTACATAAACGACCTTCCGCTCGGTTTCTTCCGCTCGACCGTGGCGGTGAAAACCGTTATAACGCACGCAGAGTGCGCACTGATTATCGAAAAATTCGATGACTATCCCGACGAGGAGGCGCTTTTCGAGCAGGTGAAAAACGCCTGGGTACTTGCCTACGAGGCCACCCACGAGGAGAGGCACAAGGGCGTGGCGCTGTGGCGTTCTCCCAAGATAAAGCTCGGCCATATCGCCGTCAACATGTGCCTTGCGGGCAGCGTGCCGCTCAACGTGGGCCTTCACAGGGAGCACTGGGGCGGCCCGCCGATAAAGGAGGTGCATGTCCAGATCGTGGGCTTGGGCAGAATGCAGCAGTATTACGAAAACGACCTCAACACGCTCTACCGCGAAGACCCCATGGCGCCCGGAGCGGCGCATCCGCCCATGTACGACGAAAACATAGAATATCCCTGGCATCAATACGAAACCACCACCAGGGCGATATTCATGGCCGTGGAATTGACGCCCCAAGGGTGATCTGTTTGGAGAGCCGAAAAAGGAGGCGAAATTCTGAAGAATGCGGCCTTAAGGAATCAGCGGGTTTCTATGACGCGGTCCGATCCAGCGGATAGCTTCCCAGATATTTGACCCATTTCGCCAGATCTTCCATTTTTTTCAAAACCCCGGCAACCGTTGCATCCTTGTCCGAACCTTCAAAATCAAGAAAGAAACTGTAGTTTCCCGGATCCGATCGCAGCGGCATTGAAGCGATCCGGGTCAGGTTAATTTCGGCGTCGGCAAACAGTTTGAGTACCGCATACAGTCTGCCGGCTTCATGCGGTACGGCAAAGATGATGGATGTTTTATCCCCGTTGTCAGGGTGCGGTTCGCGGGCCAGAAGCAAAAAGCGCGTGGAATTGGAAGGCCCGTCCTCAATGCCCTCCTTAATAATTTCAAGGTCATACAATTCGGCACACAAAGAACTCGCAATGGCCGCGGCTGCTCTGGGATTTTCCCGGGCCAGCATTTTGGCTGCTCCGGCAGTGTCATAATACGGGCGCGCCTCCAGTTTGTTGCGCATTAGAAAATCGCGGCACTGGGCCAGGGCCTGGGGATGAGAGAAGACCTGCCGGATTTCACGATAATCCGTTGCTTCGGTGGCCAGCAGACAATGGTTGACGGTCACTTTGACTTCACCGATGACTTTAAGATCCGTGGTCGTCAACAGATCATTCACCTGGGTAACCGCACCTTCCAAAGAGTTTTCAACCGGTACCACCCCGAGGTCGAAGTGACCATCTTCAACGCCCCGGAATACATCGATAAACTCCATACAGGGAATATAGGCGCCCTTTGGAACCAGCTGTCGGGCAGCGACCTCGCCGTAAGCGCCATGTTCGCCTTGAAATGCCGCCAGCGAGCGGTCTTCATCCTGAAGCCGCTTGGTCTCTTCGACGATTGTCTTGAGCAACTGCCGGGTAAACGAGCTTTGGATCAGATCGAGATTTAAACGCTCCACCCGCGCCAGCAAGTCATTCTCCTGTGCCGGGGCGCTATGGGTTTGCTTGAATTTTTTTGATCGCAGCGCCAGCCCCATCCGTTCCTGGAGTAAAACCAGCAGCTCCCGATCGATCTTGTTAATTTTTTTGTGAATATCTTCAGATTTCATTTTATACCTCTTTTCAGCCGCGAGTCCTCTTTGCCGGTTTATTGGGGCGGCAGGTCGTTCAGAAAAGACTTCAGCGGTCTGAGGCGCGTCATAATGTTTGAAAAAATATCCGGTGTCAGGGCCTGGTCCGCATCGCACAGGGCCTCTTCCGGTTTATGATGGACCTCGATAATCATGCCGTCCGCACCGGCGGCGACCGCCGCCATGCTCATCGAACCGATCAGGCTGATGCGCCCGGTGCTGTGGGTCGGATCGATGATGATCGGCAGATGGCTCAATTCTTTTATGGCCGGGATGGCGCTCAGATCCAGCGTGTTGCGGGTATAGGTTTCAAAGGTGCGGATACCGCGCTCGCAGAGAATCACGTCCGGGTTGCCCTCGCTCAGGATGTACTCGGCACAGTTGAGCCATTCTTCGAGTGTGGAATACATACCGCGTTTGAGAAGCACCGGGCGTCCTGACTTCCCGACTTCTTTGAGAAGAGAGTAATTTTGCATGTTGCGGGTTCCAATCTGCAGCACGTCGGCAAACTCCGCCACCCAGGAGACATCCCGGGGGTCGACCACTTCGGTCACGATGGGCAGTCCGGTCTCCTTTTTGGCTTTTTCCAATATTTTCAGGCCTTCAATACCCAGCCCTTGAAAGGCATAGGGGGATGTGCGCGGCTTAAAGGCGCCGCCGCGCAGCATGTCGGCGCCGGCGGCTTTAACCGCCCGGGCGGTATCTAATATCTGGTCCTCGCTTTCCACGCTGCAGGGTCCGGCAATTACGACAAAATCACGTCCAATTTCAATGCCGCATACATTGACAATGGTACGCTGCTCTGTTTCCTGTGATGCGAGTTTAAGATTTTTCATGGCGATGATCCTTATCTGCTTGAATCCCTGAAACAAGTCTTAGGGGTTTAATAGTGTGTTGCGAATTTATAGTTAAGATATCTTCAATCGCTTTTTGTCATTTGGCAAACTCATGTCGAAAACTTCAAGCCGCTGCTTCAAGCATGCTAATGCTATGGTGATCCAGGGGCCGGATCTGTTTTTCCGCTAAAACCTGAATTGCTTTATCATTGTCATTGAAGCAGAACACCATGACTCTTTTGCCCGGGTGATCGCCTGTGTATGCGTAACTGTATTTGATTTTAACATCTGCATCCATTAACTTCGCGATCAGCTTGGATAATTGTCCGGGCGTGTTCTCAATCTCGACGGCAACCACATCATCAATACGCCCGGGGATCTCTTTTTGCAGCAGGATTTGTCTGGCGGTCACAACATCGGAAACAAGGATGCGCAGTTCGCCGTAATTTCCCGTATCGACCAGGGTAAGGGCTCTGGGAGTGATTCCCTTTTCTTCCAATGCATGGGTGAGTTCATACAGCCTGTCACGAGAATTTTCGATAGGTACTGAAATTTGTTTTAGTTTCATAGCGGCCTCCAAATAATTTTAACAATAAAAAAGCCCCGTGCTGTTTTTCTCGAGGCTTTTTAAATAGAAACCCCGAGCGGCTCCTGAAGTCCACCCGGGGCATTTGACGATTAAACTTTAGCGTCAAAGAACCGGATGGACGCTTCTAAAGCTAAAAAAGAAGCATCCGAAATTAAAATACCATCTTGTGCTGTAATTCATATCCATTTTTCTACCCGTTGATCGATACTTTTTAATAACTGGCTTTTCGGGCGACCGACAACGTTTTTTTAGGAAAATATTGCGTGTTATCTTCAAAAGCTGGTTTTAAACCGGACAGTTCTTGAACCAGCCCTTCCAAAGCCAACATGTATCCATAGGAACCGAATCCTGCAATCTGAGCCAGGGCGATATCGGAGACCATCGACTGGTGTCGAAAGGATTCTCTTTTGTAGATGTTGGAAAGGTGTATTTCAACAATCGGTATATCCAGCATGATAAGGGCATCCCGGATAGCAATACTGGTGTGTGTATATGCTGCCGGATTGATAATTATCCCGTGAAATGAATCGCTTGCCTGCTGAATCTTATCGACAATCTCACCTTCATGATTTGATTGGAAGGTCTCCAAAAAGAGCCCCAATCTGTTTGCGCGCGTCTTGAGCATGGTGTTTATTTGGTCGAGGGTTTCATGGCCATAGGTATCCGGCTCCCGCTTACCAAGCATATTTAGATTGGGTCCATGGATGACTAAAATATTTTTTAAATTAGTGTGTGTTCCCATTTGATTTGCTCCAGATTTAGTATGATTATTGAAATGCCCTTTCGCTGTTGACGGCATTCATTTCGCAAGTTGCGTCTTTCATTCTTCCTGTTTTTTTTACAATAAAAAAAGCCCCGAGATGCTTTTCTCGAGGCTTTTTAAATAAAAAACCCCGAGCGGCTGATTAAGTCCACCCGGGGTTTTAACGATTATACGTTAGCGTCAAAGAACCGGATGAACGCCTCTAAAGCTAAAATAGAAGCGTCCGAAACTAAAATACCAATTTGTGTTGTGAGTTATATTCATTTGTCTACCTAATCGTTGATCATTAGCTATATCCAATTTTTCGAGTCATTGTCAATCTTTTTTTTAAAAAATAATTAATCGAGCCGTTTATTAACATTTTGCATGGCCTGGATGAAGGCAGCACGTTTTTCCTTAGCGTAGGGATTATACCGGTGCATATCATTAAATAATTGCCAGGTATCATGCTCCACGACGTCGAGTATATGCAGCAGGCGTTTATAACCCTCGCTGTCAATATCGAGCGGAGCAGCGCCGAATTCGGATAAAGTTCTTCCGATATAATGGGTCAGTGCCAGACTGACGGCGATTTGCTCATCATGATCCTCCGGGGTTGATTCGATCAGGACCAATTCTTTTGAAGCCAAATAGGTTTTGATTTTTTTATATTGCTTTTTAGCGATTCGGATCGGGCTTAAGAATATTTTGCGGCCCCTTAAAGAATCAGCCGCGCTGTCGGGCCCGAATATCGGATGGGTCGCCAGAATCGAGACCGTTTCAGGAAGCGACTTTTTCATCCACTGGGCAGGGTAGACCTTTACCGAGCATACATCGACCACCAGGGTATCCTTTTTTAAAAGCGGTCCGATTTCAACCAGAACCTGCTCGAATGTAGAAATCGGAACACACACAATAACGATTTTTTGCTGACAAACCGTTTTTAAAGATGCATTACGGGCGCCGGTTTTTTTGATCTCAGCTGATTTATCGGTTCGATTAAAAACCAGAACCTCAAAATCTTCGGCCAGGTACCCGGCTGTCAGTTTCCCAAAGCGTCCGAAACCAATGATACCGATCATAATACCTCTGCGATGCGTTCAAGTCCGTCTTTAAGATTATCTTCTGAAACAGCGAATGATATGCGCAAATGCGTTGGCATGCCAAATGCCTCTCCCGGAACCACTGCCACGCCGGCTTGTTTTAAAAGGCGCGCGGCCAATGCTTCGGATGTTTCACCGTTTTTTAAAACTGCAGATACATCCGGGAAAATATAAAATGCCCCCTGTGGTTTAATGCAGGGAAACAACTTGGATACATATTGAAAGGCGATATCTCTTTTTTGCTGCAGTTCGGAGCACCGCGCTGAAAGCAATTGGTCATCCAAAGACAGTGCCGCCAGGGCCCCGTATTGGGCAAAAGTGCAAACATTGCCGCTCAAATGGCTTTGAATTTTTGAAAGGGCCTCAATAATTGGGGTTGCAGCGGCAACGTAACCGATGCGGAAGCCGGTCATGCTGCAGCTTTTTGAAAAACTGCGCGTGACAATGGTTCGGTTACGGGCAGCCTCGATGTCAAACAGGCTCGCATATTTGTATTTGTCGTATACAAAGGCCTCATAGGCCTCGTCCGCGACGATAAACAGGTTGTGATCCGCTGCCAGTCGGGCGATTTTTTCAAAATCGTTCAGTGGATACACTGCCCCGCTGGGATTGTTCGGCGAGTTGATCAGAATGGCCTTTGTCCGCGGGGTAACGGCAGCCTCAATTGCTTCGCAATTCAGCTGGTGATCTTTAGTGGCGACCGGCACCGGCTTGCCCCCGGCAAGTTTGACCTGCTCGATAAAGCTCACCCAGAAGGGCATGGGGATAATGACCTCATCTGCAGGATCGCAAATAACCTGAAAGATCATAAACAATGCCTGCTTGGATCCATTCGTAATCAGGATATTTTCGATATCATAGCCGCCGAATTGCGCAGCCAGCCGCGTCCGGAGGTCGGAAAGACCGTTGACCGGGCCGTAACGGGTTTTTTGAGCGTCCAGCGCCTTTTTTGTGGCGTCGATAATCGGAGCCGGGGTATCAAATTCGGGCTCGCCCACAGCCAAATCGATAATCTCTCTGCCTTCCTGCCGTAATTGTTGAATCAAAGCCGTAAAGGCAACCGTTTGTGATCCTTCAACGGACTCAATTTTTTCAGACAGTTTCATTTTCCCTCATCTTCTGCTGCAGTGCGAGGTCAGCCAGAACCAATGCGGCCATGCTTTCAATAATGGGCACAGCCCGCGGCACCACACAGGGATCATGGCGCCCTTTGGCTTCCAGAACAGTATCGTTACCCTCAAAGTCAACGGTTTTCTGGGGCAGGCTGATAGTTGCCGGGGGCTTGAAAGCGACCCGAAAAATAAGCGGCTCACCATTGGATATGCCGCCCTGAACACCGCCGCTATAATTGGTCCGGGTCCCTAAATGCCCGCCTTTTTTAATGAACACGTCATTGTGCGCTGATCCGCGCATGCGTGAACCGCCAAAGCCCGAGCCGATTTCAAACCCTTTGGTCGCGGGTATCGATAACATGGCCTGGGCCAGCAACGCTTCCATTTTATTAAAAACAGGTTCACCCAGCCCTGTGGGAATATTACGACACACACAGGTAATGATGCCTCCTATTGAGTCTCCCGCCTCCTGGGCTTCGACAATGGCAGCTTGCATTTTTTCAGCTGCCCGGAGGTCCGGACAGCGAACCGCCGATCGATCCACCTCCTGGCGCCTAACGTTCGCAAGGTCAGGTGACGGTGCGTCAATCGTGTAGACGGCGCTGACCCAGGCAACAATTCCAATACCGTAGCGTTCAGACAAATATTTTTCGGCAATCGCACCTGCGGCAACCCGACCAACGGTCTCTCTGGCACTGGAGCGTCCACCGCCGCTAAAGGCCCGAATACCGTATTTCATCTGGTAGGTGTAATCTGCATGCGATGGCCGCGGCACCGAACGCATCTGATCATAATCTGCCGGGCGCTGATCCGTATTTTTTACCAGCAACGCTATCGGCGTACCGAGCGTTTTGCCGTTTTGGACACCGGACAAGATGGAGACCCGGTCGGCTTCTTTTCTTGTGGTCGTCAACTTGCTCTGGGCCGGCCGCCGCCGATCCAGCTGGGGTTGGATATCGGCTTCGTCCAGGGGCATTTTCGGCGGACAGCCGTCAATCACGGCGCCGACTCCCTGACCGTGGGACTCGCCAAAAGTGGTGACTCGAAATAGGGTGCCAAATGAACTGGACATGAGGATTATTCTCCTATCTTGTCTTTTAGCCTTTGAATTATTATCGCTCTAATTTCATTAACCGGCACCTCATCGGTATGGATGTAAAAATCACTGGCGCTTTCATAATAGGGATTTCTTTTCAACAGCATGTCTTCGATTTCTTGCATGCGCCCCTTGTCGGTCAGCGCCGGTCGGAAATTCCCGGTGTTTTTATCCTGAAGCATTCTTTTCTGAATGGTTTCAGCGGTTGCGCCTAACCAGATAACCATACCGCTGGTTTTCATTGCCTTGATGTTAGCTTTATCAAGCACCACTCCGCCGCCGGTGGCCACGACCTGCCGATCCTCTGTACAGATCTGCTTCAGGGTTGAACGCTCCATGCGGCGAAAAACTTCCCAGCCCCCGGTGTCGACAATTTCTTTAATCGGCTTTCCGCATTCTCTGACCAGCATGGTGTCGGCATCGACAAATGACCAGTCAATAGCGGCGGCAATGGCTTTGCCGGTGGTTGTTTTGCCGGTACAACGGTATCCAATCAAAAAAAGGTTCATGTTTGATATAATCCCTCAAAAACCTCCCAGAACCCGGGGAAGGATTTTTCAACACAGCCTTCGTTCCGAATAGATACTCCCGGCACATTCAATCCCGCGATCGCAAAACTCATGGCAATGCGGTGATCATTATAGGTGTCAATTATGGAACCCTTTGGCTTGCCGCCCTTAACCACCAGGGCGTTTTCGGAGCAAGCGGCTTCGATTCCCATTTTGTTTAGTTCGGTTACCGTGGCGGTTAAACGGTCGCTTTCCTTTGATTTAAGATGGGCTACATTTTTGATCACGGTTGTACCCCGTGCAAACGCCGCCACCACCGCCAGGGTCGGGACCTGGTCCGGCATATCGGCCAGATCTGCTTCAATGGCGGCAAGCGATCCTCCGGCAACACGGATGCCGTCTGATGCTTTGGAAACGCGGCATCCCATGCGCTGGAGCAAATCCACAAAGCGGATGTCTCCCTGGGCAGAATCGGTCTTTAGGCCCATTACCTTAATATCGGCACCACCGATAGCAGCCGCTCCCCAGAAATAAGCCGCCTGCGAGCAGTCCGCTTCCACCGCATATTCGCCGGCGCGGTAAATTTGTCTGCCCGGGACGTTAAATCGCCGGTAGTCCTCGCGTTCAAGGCGCAGGCCGAATGTTTTCATCAATTCCGTTGTCAGATCCACGTAGGGCCTGGATACCGGCCCGCCGGTAACCCCAATTTCGAGTCCATTTTGGGTACAGGGCGCGATGAGGAGAAGCGCGCTAAGG
>JAQYWI010000144.1 GCA_030145015.1 Desulfobacterales bacterium | reverse complement strand
CGTCCACTTCTTACGCAATCAGATCTGAAATTGACACATGCCGGCGGTGGTCTGATTGTGGTCGGTTCTTATGTCCCGCGCAGCACCGATCAGGTCAATTCACTTCTTTCCAATACGGATATTTTACACACCGAGATAAATGTCGCCGGGCTACTTAACGATCAGCTTCGCGAAGATGAGATCAGTCGGGTGGTCAAAGAAGTGGATCAGGCACTGCACAAAGGTAACGACATCGTTATTTTCACCGGCCGCCAACTGATAACCGCCAAAGACGCCGGGACGAGCCTGGAGATCGGGCAAAAAGTTTCGCAAGGACTGGTCTCCATCGTAAAGCGCATTAAAACAGCCCCGCGTTACATCCTGGCGAAAGGCGGCATAACCTCCAGTGATATCGCCACGCAAGCATTAAACGTCAAAAAGGCTTTGATCAGCGGTCAGATCCTGCCGGGTGTTCCGGTCTGGAAGCTGGGCGCTGAAAGCCGTTTTCCGAATCTGGCTTATATTGTTTTTCCGGGTAATGTCGGTAATGCCGATGCTCTGGTCGATGTGGTTCGGCAACTGAAAGCGGATTTGGGAAAAAAAAGGAAGCCTGAACCCGCCGCATGACCGCAACGGGTTCAGGCTAAAAGGGTTTAATTTTAAACGGATTTAAATCAGTTCAACTTCCGGGTTATGAAACTCGCTTGCAGCGAAAAAGCGATCGTAATTGAATTTATTGTACCAGGTCAGGTATTCCTCCCGGGGGCGGGTCCTTTCTTCTAATTCATTCCACACGTCTTGCGGCATATCCCAGTCGGCGGGCTCCATGTTCTCCTTGAACTGGCCGAGGTTTTTAGCACCGATGATCACGGATGTAACGAACTTCCGTCCCAATGGCCAGGCAATGGCGAGCTTGGCCATGGGTATGCCGGATTTCCTGGAGACATCCTCCACAATTTCGGCGGTTTTATACCCTGTGGAGTGCCAGAACCGCGGGCCGTCCACTTCGGTCCGAAATGAAGCGCGGGTCCCTTTTTCCGGTTCCTTCTGTCCCTTGTATTTTCCCGTCAACAGTCCGCCGCCCAGCGGACTGAAACAGGTGATTCCGATCCCTGCATCGATCGCCGCCGGCATGGCTTCCCTTTCCAGTTCCCTGTGTATCAGGCTGTAGATGTATTGACCGGCCACCATTTTTTCCAGGTTGTACGCTGCGGATACGCCTTGCGCCTTGGCCAGCTGCCATCCAAATAACATGCTGGATCCGGTATACCGAACCTTACCCTGGCGCACGAGATCATCCATGGCCCGCAGGGTTTCCTCATAGGGCGTTATTGGATCGGGGACATGAATGTGGTAAAGGTCGATATACTCGGTTTTCAGGCGTTTCAGGCTCTTTTCACATGATGAAACGATCTGTTTGCGGTTGGCACCGAACTGCGCGATTGCCGGACCCGACGGCAGCGAAAACTTACTTGCGATTATGAGCCCGTCGCGATTCAGTTCGGGCATGAGGGTTCCAACGATCTCCTCGGATCGTCCTCCGGCGTAAATATCGGCAATGTCGATAGAATTGCCCCCCGCTTCGATGTAAGTCCTGATGATGGCATGGGCGTCTTTTTCATCGCATCCCCAATCCGGGGCTCCGAAGGTCATGGTCCCCAGGGACAGGCGCGACACCAAAAGGCCGGAGTTTCCAAGATAACGGTATTTCATAACATCCTCCTTTGACTTAAATAACCGGTATGACAGGTTGAAATGATAAATTAGCTAACCTGTTGACACCTGCGAAGGTCTTCTCCGCCTTTCAATCCAGCACAGCAATGGCTTCAATCTCTACCATAAAATCCGGCAGCGCCAGACTTTCCACGAAAAGAAGCGTGTTAGCCGGGTAAGGCTCCTGAAAAAACTCATCGCGAACGCTGCGGTAGGTTTCGAGGTAGTTATAATGGGTTAAAAATGTGGTCATTTTTGCAATGTTTTGCATATTCCCGCCGGCCTCATCCAGGATATTTTTCAAATTGGTGAGCACCTGGCGAACCTGGGTTTCAAAATCCCCTTTACCAACCAATTGACCTTCTATATCTTTTGCAACTTGACCGGAGATGTACAAGGTATTGCCGGCCCTGGCAACATGGGAATAACCGACCGTCGAATGCACACTGCTCAGTTTCAAAATTTCATGGGGCATAAGATGCCTCCTTTCACTTGCTGTTTTTGGAGAATTTGCTTTTCTTGCTTTGAGGTGCAGCAGGCAGGTATCTTTAGCGTAACTGAACCTACCTAATATCCGAGAGTCAATCTGGTTTTAATCTTCATCGATCCCGGCCAGCCGTTTAGCCGCCTTCTTTTTGGCTTCCACATCCGTTTCCCGCAGGATGGTCACCCGGTGGGCCTCGGGGGAGCCGCCGCCGTGTATATCGGAAATGGTATCGGCGCTTTCCATGGCCATTTTTTCAACCAGGCGGTACATCTTGACCCGGTTTTCCACCGGCACTTCTTTTTTACCCTTTAAATATTTTTTTAGAAGGTGGCCGACTTCGGGGTTGTCGAAATCTTTCTCCGAGGGCAGATCGGCAACATACCCCCCGCAAATATCCACCATCAATCGGATGGCTTCGGCCATCTCTTTACCCTCGTGGATCTTGGAGGCATTGGCCAGCACGGTGTCAATGAAATAGGTTCCGGAAGGCTGTATTTTGCCTTCATAAGATGCGGCCAGACTGCATCCATACAGCGTTTCCGCACGGTGAATCATGTCAATGACCTTTTGCTTGAGATGGCCCGCTTTGCTGGTTCCGCTGTAATCCATCATGGTTAAAGCCGCTCCGGTCATGCAGTCGATCTTACCGGATTTGCAGCCGCCGTGGCTCTGGCGGTGATAGGAAGAGAATTTAACGACCATGTCGACTGCAAATTCTGTCTCACCGCATAAAAAGACCCTTTCCCAGGGGACAAATACGTTATCAAATATTACCGTGGGGCAGTATTTCGAGTAACGGATGTTACCGATGTCACAGCCATCCAGCTCCCGGTTGTCCAGACTGGAGCGGCCGACCACATGGATCAGGCCCGGGGTGTCGTTTGGAACGGCAAACGCCACGGCATAATCTTCATGGCCTTTGCCCAGGGCGCGGGTGGGCAAAACGATGATTTCATGCGACGAAAGCGATCCGGTTTGATGCGCTTTGGCGCCCCGCACCACAATGCCGTCATCCCGGCGCTCGACCACGTGCAGATACATGTCTTTATCTTCCTGCTCGTTGGGACCAAGGGACCGGTCGCCTTTGACATCGGTAACACCGGCGTTGCAGGTCAGATCATTTTTCTGAACATGTTTCAAAAATTCGCTAAAGCGTTCAACGTAATTTGTATTGTGCTTCTGGTCGATTTCATAGGTGACGATGGAAAGCGCAGACAAACAATCCAGGCCGGTACAACGCTGATGGCAGGTGCCCACCCAGTTGCCGAGTGTTCGATTGATTTTGACCCGGGCCACCAGATCCTCGATGGAGCCCGGTGGCAGAGTAAAGCGGCTTACCGGTTCGTCGATCAGCGGGCTTTGCGTCACCATCAGGTCGCGATATTGATCCATCTGCGCCAGCTCATAAGTGGCACCCGTGGCTTCGATTCCGGGTCGCAGTCTGGGGTTATCGACGATGTCGGTTATCTTCTCACCGCCCATATAAGCGGTCGGTTTCATTTGCCTTAATGATTCAATGTATTCATCTTTGGTTTTCACTCCCATTTTGGATATCTCCTATTTATTTTATTACTAGAACCCATCTCAAAAAGGTGGATAAGGGTTCAGGGCAAGGCGCAAATCGATTCGAAAGCGGAGCATACACGTAAGTATGTGAGCATTTTGAATCGGTTTGCAACGCCGCCATGAGCACTTAGACGCATTTTTGAGATGGGTTCTAGAACCTATTGCATATGTGCCCCTGACGTCAATACTAACCTTTTAGAGTCCAAAATTTTCGAGCGCCGATGCAAATTCTAAATCTTAAATGTTTGCGCGACTATTATCTTTTTTCAAATCGTCCGGCACTTTCTCTGAATTTGTCAAAAAATATTTTTCCCTTGACAAGTGCATTCACACTCTCTAAAGTACGTCCCCATGATTAGCGAACGAAAAAATATTTTTTTGAATGCACTCAGAAATTGGTGGTGGCCCAGCTCTAACCTGGGGGCCAGCCTGCCATGATACACTAATATCATAATTAACCAATAAACCGTGGGCACCTCCAAAAGGTCCCACGGTTTTTTATTTGAATATTTTTATGGCCGAGGGATCAATCGTCTCTCGGCCTTTTTATTTGGAGATCCAAATTGAAAATAAATCCTACATTTTCAGAATTTAAAGAGATGACACAAGCGGGAAACCTGATACCCGTTTATCAGGAATTCCTGGCGGATACGGAGACGCCGGTTTCGGCCTATCTGAAGTTGAAAGACGATTCTTACGCTTACCTTCTTGAAAGCGCTGAAGGCGGTAAGCGTTGGGGACGCCACAGTTTTATCGGCTGTAGGCCTTATTTACGTGCAATCTCACGCGACAGCCAGATGGAGATCTACGAGGGACACGAACATAAAGTATTAAAAGACGTCAGAAATCCTTTAGATGTTATGCGGAACTTATGCGCAAAATTCAAACCGGTGTCTATCAAGGATCTGCCGCCGTTTCAGGGCGGGCTGGTGGGATTCTTTAATTATGACCTGGTCAGAAAGTGGGAACATCTTCCCCATATTTCGCCGGCAGACAGAATGGATCCGGAAGCCGTTTTCATCGCCTGCCGTCATTTGATTATCTTCGATCATTTCACCCATATGATAAAGGTGGTGGCCTTCGCCCATCTTAAGAAAAATGAAGATTTGAAAACGGTTTACGACCAGGCCTGCCAGGAGGTTGCACAGACAACCGCGAAGCTTCAAGGTCCCTTGCCGTCGGTTTTAAAAAACGGCGCATTAAAGCTCTCTGATCTTGAACCGAATTTCTCAAAAGCCGATTTTGAGGATGCCGTCCGCAAGGCCAAGGATTACATCGTTGCCGGTGAAGCGATTCAGGTCGTTCTTTCCCAGAAATTCTCAGGAGCGGTATCCGGTGAAGACTTTGCCCTTTACCGCAGCCTCAGGAGCGTGAATCCTTCGCCCTATATGTTCTACCTCAATTTCGGCGATATTAAACTGATCGGCGCTTCCCCGGAAATCCTGGTGAGGCTGACGGACGGCAAAATCGAGCTTCGCCCCATCGCCGGTACCCGACCCAGAGGGGCAACACCCGAGGAGGATCAGGCCTTGGAAAAAGATCTGATGGCCGACCCCAAAGAACGCGCCGAACATATCATGCTGGTCGATCTGGGAAGAAACGATGTCGGCAAGGTGGCGGCCTCCGGCTCTGTATCGGTGCCGCGGCTTATGGAAATCGAGCGCTATTCACACGTGATGCATATCGTATCCCGGGTAGAGGGAATCTTGAAATCGAGCTCGGACTGTTTTGAGCTGTTTATGTCCGCTTTTCCGGCCGGGACCGTCAGTGGTGCGCCCAAGATCCGGGCGATGGAAATTATCAGTGAATTGGAACCCTATCCGCGGGGACCTTACGCCGGGGCAGTCGGGTATTTCGGGTTCAACGGCAACATGGATTTTTGCATCACCATCCGCACCATTACCATCTGTAAAGATCGCCTGTCTGTTCAGGTGGGCGCCGGCATTGTTGCCGACTCTTCTCCTGAAAATGAGTATGAGGAAACATTAAAAAAAGCCGGCGCAATGTTCAAGGCCATTGAAAAGGTTAAACAAAATGATACTGCTAATTGATAACTATGACTCCTTTACTTACAACCTGGTCCAGATACTGGAACAGTTTGATCAGGAGGTAAAAATCTTTCGAAACGACCGTATCGATATGCAGGGCATTCAAACACTCAAGCCTTCAGCCCTGGTGATCTCTCCCGGACCGGGCACGCCCGCCGATTCGGGAGTTTCCATGGAGGCCATCAATCATCTGGGACCAACGATCCCGGTTCTGGGTGTGTGTCTCGGACATCAGGCCATTGCAGCAACTTATGGCGCCAAGGTGGTCAGGGCCGATCTCATTATGCACGGCAAGACCTCCATGATCTTTCACGATAGTCGCAGTATCTTTAAAGACCTGGCCAACCCGTTTGAGGCAGTGCGTTACCACTCACTTATCGTACAGAAAGACACTGTGCCCGATTGTCTTGAGATCAGCGCCTGGACAGCGGATGGAGAAATTATGGGACTGCGGCACCGCAAATACCCGGTGGAGGGTGTTCAGTTTCACCCCGAATCAATTTTAACGGAAACAGGAACTAATATTTTAGAAAATTTTTCAATAAATGGAGGAAAACACCATGATTAAAAAGTTTATTTCAAACGTTGTCAGAGGCCAGGATCTCACAGAGGCCGAGATGGAAAAGGCCATGGATGAGATAATGACCGGGACCGCCACACCGGCCCAGATCGGGGCTTTCATTACGGCCTTGAGATTAAAAGGCGAGACCGTTGATGAGATTGCCGGCGCTGCCAGGGCCATGCGGGCCAAGGCCACAAAAATAAACGTTAATAATCATCTGGTGAACATTGACCGCGATGAGATCAATATCGAAGATGAGACGATCCTCGATATTGTGGGTACCGGCGGTGACGGAACCCGGACGTTTAATGTCTCCACGACGACCGCATTTGTTGCTGCGGGCGGCGGTATAAAGGTCGCCAAGCACGGCAACCGGGCCGTCTCCAGCCTGTGCGGAAGCGCGGATGTGCTTGAAAACCTGGGCGTAAATCTGGAGGTCACCAGTACCGATGTTGAGAAGTGCATCAATGAGATCGGCATCGGATTTCTCTACGCCCCTATTTTTCACGGCGCAATGAAACATGCAGCCGGACCCAGACAAGAGATTGGTATCCGCAGCATTTTTAATCTCCTTGGCCCTGTGACCAATCCGGCCGGCGCCTCGGTTATGGTGCTGGGCGTCTATGAACAAAGCCTGACAGATAAGATCGCTCTTGTCCTGAAACGGCTGGGAACCAAAGAGGCATTTGTGGTCTGTGGTGAAGGAACATTTGACGAAATCAGCATCTGCGGACCGACAAAGGTTTCCCATCTGAAAAACGATAATGTAAGCACATTTCAGATGACGCCGGAGGAATATGACATCGGTAGAGCGGTTCTGGAAGATATTGTGGGCGGTGATGCCAAGGAAAATGCAAATATTATCCGACAGATTCTGAATGGTGAGAAGGGTCCCAAAAGAGATATGGTTTTGCTGAATGCGTCGGCAGCCTTTATGGCCTCAGGGCTAAGTGACAATTTTAAAGACGGCATCAAAATCGCTGCAGATTCCATAGATTCCGGCAAGGCCCGCGATAAGCTCGATAAATTGATTGAATTTACACGGCAATGCCAGCCTTTTGTGCGCGGCTAACCATAAGGACATTGGAATGCATCATCGACTCGTGGAGATCCTGGACGAGAAAAAAAATGAAGTGGCCCGACTGAAAAAGTCAATGCCATTCAACCGGGATAAGGAACGACAGCCCCTGAGAGATTTCAAGGCCGCCATATCAATACCGCAAAAGATCAGCCTGATCGCTGAGATCAAGTTTGCCTCGCCTTCAGCCGGGCTCATTCGCGCAAAGGTCGACCCCATCTCTATCGGTCGCATCTATCAAGATGCCGGGGCAGCGGCGATCTCTCTACTTACGGATAAACGATTTTTCCAGGGAGACCTGGAAAATCTTCCGCGCCTGAAAGAGGCGATCTCCTTGCCCATCCTGCGAAAGGATTTTATCATCGATGCGGTTCAGGTTCGGGAAGCCTTTTTTTATGGCGCCGATGCGGTCCTTCTTATCACGCGGATCCTGTCGCAACAGCAACTGGCAGAATACATCGATTTGTGCCGGGAATTGGGCATGGCGCCTCTGACCGAAGTCCATAGCAGGGATGACCTTGAAAAAGCCGTTGCCTGCGGCGCCGAGATCATCGGCATCAACAATCGTGACCTGGACAGTTTTAATGTCGATATCCAAACCACTTTTAAGCTGGCACCGCTGGTGCCGAACAACTGCATTCTCGTAAGTGAAAGCGGTATAACCGAAAAAGGCGATATCGGCGCATTACAAACAACAGGCATCCAGGCCGTCCTGGTCGGTTCGGCTTTGATGCGAAGCGAGGATCCGGCCAAAAAAACAAAAGAAATCGTCATCGCCGGCGAAAGATCAAATGTATAATGTAAAAGTAAAAATCTGCGGTATCACCAATTTAAAGGATGCCTCCACCGCGGTCAGACTGGGTGCCGACGCCCTTGGTTTTATCTTCGCCCCCAGCCCCAGGCGGATTGCACCGCAAACGGCGCGTGAGATCATCCGTGCCGTTCCGCCTTTTGTAAAGACCGTCGGCGTCTTTGTCAATGAAGCGCCCGCTTCCATCAGGAAGGTGATCAACGACTGCGGCCTTGATCTGGTTCAACTCCACGGCGATGAATCGCCCGCTCTGTGTGATGAATTGATGCCCTATACGATCAAGGCATTAAGCATAAAGGATCAATCCAGTTTGCAAACAGGGCAGGCCTATCACGGAAAAGTCCGCGCCCTGCTCCTGGATACCTATTCAAAGGAAAAGGCCGGCGGTACCGGGAAAACCTTTGACTGGGAATTGGCAATCAAGATCAAAAAGCAGGGGACACCCATTATCATATCGGGTGGGCTCGGGCCCTCAAATATTGTGGCGGCCATTCACACCGTCAGGCCCTATGCAGTTGATGTGAACAGCGGGGTGGAAGAGAGCCCCGGCAAAAAGAGTCCTATTCTCATAAAAGCTCTGATGGCAGAGCTGTAGGGACATATTCACGGTTGGCGATGCATTTTCTGATCTGGAATTGAAAATGTTTATACAAGCAAGCGTGGGAGATTATGGTGCTTGATTTATATCTTAGAAAAAGACTGGATGAAAATGATATTCTGCTGATGACCCATATCGTCTTGGGCTACCCTTCTTTTGACGATAATTTAAGGATTATCGAAACAATGGTGGCGGCCGGGGTCGATCTGATGGAGTTGCAGATCCCTTTTTCCAGACCTACTGCAGATGGTCCGGTTATTGCGCGTGCCAATCAGAAGGCTTTGAAAGGTGGAGCGACTGTAAAGGACTGCCTCAATCTGGCCGAAACAGCTGCCCGTAACTTCGATATCCCTTTTCTCCTTATGAGCTATTACAGCATTCCTTTCAGATACGGCGTGGACCGTTTTGTAACGGCCCTGTCGCATGGCGGCCTGCGAGGTGCCATCATACCGGATCTGCCTCCGGAAGAAGGGCGCGCATATCTGGATGCCATGCATGCGCACAACCTTGCCCCCATCCTCATCTTTTCACCAACGACCTCTCTTGATCGCATGCGAATCATCGCCGCTTCCGGCAGCGGTTTTATTTACTGCGTCGCCCGAAAGGGAGTCACCGGTGAAGCCACGGATTTTTCTGAAGAATTGGCAAGATATCTCCGGAGGTGCCGTAAGAGCACTTCCCTTCCCCTGGCTCTTGGCTTTGGAATCAAGGAAAAGTCCGACATAGATTTCCTAAAGGGCAAAGCAGACATTGCCGTTATCGGCTCCCAGACCATACGGGTAATGGAAAAAAAAGGAGTTGCTTCGGTCGGAGAGTTTATTCGCCAGCTGCGCTAGAAGTAGTTTCAAAACACCATCTAGCGTCCGATAGCTGCGTTGCAGACCTCTTTAAAATGCTCACATACTCCCATGTATGCTGCGCTTTTCCATCGGCCTGCGCCTTGCTCTCGAACCCAATCTGACGTTTTGAAACCACTTCTAAGGAAACCGCACCTGATGAAAAAGAGCCGGCCCAATGTATTCCGCTTCAGGATACCTTATTTGTAAACAGCTCCGATGGCGGTTGTTGATAAAACCCTTGACACCCATTTTTTATTGATATATTAATTTCCAAAATATTTACGTGGTAAAAGGACTCTCAATTCATGTTTTTATTTTCAGGCAGAACCTATTTTTATTTCCGGTATTTTTTTTACGCTACCGGTCTGCCTGGCGTACGCTGATTTAGCAAGCACAAATAAATAAAGTAATCAGCCGCGGGCAGACTGGAGCTCGCGGCTTTTTTGTTTTTAAAAGCCGTGAAAAAATTCACGGCTTTTTTTAAAGCAAAAAAATAAAAATACAGTAACTCGAAGGGGCCTAAAAATGAAAACAACAGATGATTTGCGAATTAAGGGATATAAGCCGCTTATCGCACCCAGAATCTTAAAGCAGGAAATCCCGATCAGCGCCAAAGCCAACGAAACGGTCGTTTGGGGAAGGGAACACATCGAAAACATTTTGCAAAAAGAGGACCAACGCCTGCTGGTCATTGTGGGGCCGTGTTCCATTCATGATGAAAAGGCGGCCATCGAATATGCCGCCAAACTAAATTCCCTGGGTAAACAGGTCGCCGAAACCCTTTTTGTCGTTATGCGGGTCTATTTTGAAAAACCCCGAACCAGCGTCGGATGGAAAGGGATGATCAATGACCCCTTTTTAGACGGCACATGTGACATGACAGCGGGACTGCGAAAAGCACGCCACCTGTTAATGCGAATCACTGAAATGGGCCTGCCCACCGCTACCGAGATGCTGGATACGATCACGGCTCAGTATGTTGCCGACCTGGTCAGCTGGTCGGCCATCGGAGCCCGTACCACCGAATCCCAGACCCATCGTGAATTAGCCAGCGGTTTATCCATGCCGGTTGGTTTTAAAAACAGCACGGACGGTAATTTGTCATCCGCCATCAATGCGCTGGTGGCAGCACGTGCTCCGCAAAGTTTTCTGGGAATCGACCAGGACGGCAAAACCTGTGTAGTTAAAACCAGCGGTAACCCCTGGGTGCATATTGTACTGAGGGGCGGCAAAAGACCCAATTACGACCCCATTCGTCTGGAAGAAGCGCGTCTGAAGCTGATAGAAAAAAACCTGCCGGAAGCGATTATGGTGGACTGCTCGCATGCCAATTCGATGAAAAAATTTCAGGGGCAGGCCGTTGTCTGGAAAAACGTTATTGGCCAGTATCTGGCCGATAATGAAGCCATAGTCGGCCTGATGCTTGAAAGCAACCTGTATGAGGGCAACCAGGCATTTTCCGGAGACGTTTCTTCTCTGAAATACGGTGTTTCCATCACGGATGAATGCATTTCATGGGAAACCACCGAACAATTGCTGCTGTGGGCCCATGAAAAAATTCGCCAGACGGATCCTAAAAAGTATCAACTGGCATCTTAGACGAAAGGATCTTGAAAAGGATAATGAAAACGATTACCCTCAACGCAGATTCAGGCCCGTCACGCATCCTAATCGGCGAGCGTTTGGAGAACCTGCAGCGCTATATTCCGGTGGCCAAGCCGATCATTATTACGGATGTCAATGTTGGCAAATTGTACCCGCTGGATTCAGTGGCCGCTGAGGTGATCACCATCGGAACCGGGGAAGAAATCAAGACCCTGGACACCGTTCAGAAAATTTATGCGCAGCTAATATCAATCCAGGCGGACCGATCATCCTTTATCGTCGGCATGGGCGGCGGCATCGTGTGCGATATTGCCGGATTTGTGGCGTCAACCTTTCTGCGGGGGGTGCGGTTTGGTTTTGTCGCTACCAGTCTGCTCGCTCAGGTGGATGCCAGTGTCGGGGGAAAAAACGGTGTTAATTTCCAGGGATTCAAAAATATGGTCGGCCTGTTCCATCAACCTGAATTTGTCATCTGCGATCCTGAGTTATTGAAAACATTGCCGCAAAAGGAAATCTCATGCGGACTGGCCGAAATCGTCAAACACGGAGCCATCGCGGATGCCGACCTATTTGCTTATCTTGAGCAGCATGCTGAAGACATTTTAGCTCTGGACCGCCAGGCGATCCAAAAACTGGTAATCGCGTCCGTGCGTATCAAATCGGCGATGGTCAAGCGGGACGAAATCGAAAAAGGAGAGCGCCGCTTACTTAACTTCGGCCACACCTTCGGGCATGCGATTGAAAAAGTTACCGGAATTTCGCATGGTGAGGCCGTCAGCCGGGGCATGGCGATTGCCGCCGCCTTGTCTGTCAAAAAGGACTTGTTGACAGCCGACGAGGACAAACGGCTGCGGGCCTTGCTAAATAATTTAAAACTTCCAACCTATTTTGGGCTTGAAACCAAAGCTGTCGTCAATGCCATTGGAAAGGATAAAAAGAGGGAGGGCAACTGGATCCATTTTGTGCTGCTAAATGGAATCGGCTCTGCCATAGTGGATAAAATTACGTTAGAGGAACTCGAGGATGCCATCCATGGATAAATCAATCCCAGACAGACAAACCGGAGATCTGCACACCCGTATCGGGGTACTGCGCCAGGCCATCGATGAGATCGACGAAAAAATTATGGCATTAGTCAATCAAAGGCTTTCACTGGCAAAACAAGTCGGCGATTTTAAGAAACAGGGTGGCATTCAGATTACAGACAGCGATCGCGAAAAAGAAATTATGAGCCGCTTGCTGGAGAAAAACAATGGCCCTATGAGCGACAACGGACTGCGCAATATTTTTGGGGCTATCATCGCTGAGGGCCGGAATATACAACGCCCGGGTTAAAGGGGAAAAGGTCGAAAGCAAAAATGATTGATGCACATACATCCTTTTTTGGCCTTATCGGAAATCCGGTGACGCACAGCCTGAGCCCGGTCATGCACAATCAAGCCTTTGCCGCCATCGGTTACAACGCGGTATATTTGGCCTTCAGGGTCATTGATCTGGATTCGGCCATAAAGGGCATCAAAGCTTTGAATTTCAAAGGTGTCAGTGTCACCATTCCCCACAAAGTCGCCGTCATGGAATACCTTGATGAAGTCGAAGAGACTGCGGCAACGATTGGGGCCGTGAACACCATTGTCAACAACAACGGCAGCCTGATCGGCTATAACACCGACTGCCAGGGTGCCCTGGAAGCCTTAAGGACAAAGACAGCCATTCAGGGAAAATCGGTGGCGATCATTGGTGCCGGCGGGGCCGCCCGGGCCATTGGGTTTGGTCTGAAGTCGGCCGCAGGGCGCTTGACCATTTTGAACCGCTCACGCACAAACGGAGAACGCCTGGCGGCTGATCTGCAAGCGGATTTTTTGCCCTTAAACGAATGGCAGCCGAACCGCTATGAGATTCTGGTCAACACCACGCCCATTGGGATGCATCCTGAAACGGATGCAAGTCCGATTCCGGGAAATGACTTATCAAAAGAAATGGTGGTAATGGACATCGTCTACAATCCATTGGAAACCCGGTTTTTAAAGGACGCCGCCGCCCGAGGATGTCAGACCATCAACGGAGTTGACATGTTTGTATTTCAAGGCGCGTATCAATTCGAGCTCTGGACCGGCCAAAAGGCCCCGGTGGATGTAATGCAAGATGCAGTTCTTGAGGCTTTGGGGGTTAAGGGAACATGAAGCGATCTAAAGTGATTCAAAGTGAATAAAGTGAGCTAAAATGCCTAAAGTGCCTAAAGTTGTGGTTTCGCTTCGCTCAATCTTTTTTAAAAAATGGCAGAATTCATCAACTTTAGTCACTTCGAACTTTAGTTCACTTTAGTCACTCTTTGTGAAAGTAATCTACAATTTTCGAGACAGCTTTACAATTAATTGACAAACGAAATGAAAGAAATAAAACCCCATAAAATTAACGACTGCCAGGTCAGCGTACCCGGCTCAAAGAGCTATACCCACCGTATGTTGATTGCGGCCGCTTTATCCGACGGGATCTGCACCATTAAAAATGCTTTGATCAGCGAGGATACCCAATTTACAATCGAAGCACTCAAACAGATGGGGGTGCAAATTGAAGTTCGCAGCGATGATATGCGCGTTTACGGCAGAAACGGCCGCCTAGGTGCATGCTCGGCACCGATTTATCTCGGAAATTCCGGGACCTCCATGCGGCTGTTAACAGGGGTGGCTGCGCTGGGTAAAGGAACCTACACACTGACGGGCACCGACCGCATGCAAATGCGGCCGATAAAGGATCTTTTGGATGCTCTGCAGCTTATCGGCGTTAAAGCCCGATCCTTGAAGGACAATGGCTGCCCGCCGGTAGCGGTAACCGCTGCAATGATCAGCAAAGACA
>JAQYWI010000143.1 GCA_030145015.1 Desulfobacterales bacterium | reverse complement strand
CGGCCTTCATGGTACTTGCCTGACGGATAATTTTCAATCATGACCGTGGTTTCATGTTCAAACCGTGGTGTCTCTCTATTTTCAGGATTCGATTGCATTTGGCACCTTCTGTTATCGGTTATGGCTATGAGAGTTTAGATCCAACCCATTCATCACCGTTGCAGATCTTTTGCAAAGTTTCCCAAATACCCCCCTTAAAATAGCCACTGCCGAGACGGCTCCTTCCCAAAGCAGTCCTGACCGTTCCCAAATGACCCTTATAATCCGATGTAGATTTCAAATGAAATGACAATAATTAGAGCACTTACCAAAGCAATGAGTAAAGAAATAAGCGTTTCTTCCATACACAAAATTCTCCGATATTGGATTTTTTGTTTTTGCAAGTCAATCGTCTTTGTTTCTTAGCACAAAGCGTGCCGATTTTTTTTGGTGTAGAACTTATAAAATAAATACAGTTAGTTGTGCAATGTTCTGTGTCTAAATGAGCGGATACATGTGCCTGATTTATGGAAAAATTTCCATAATGACTAGGTAAAGATTTTCCTATATGCCACCATATGTAGTGGTTAAACGGTTACTTTAATCTATATAAGCGATATACGGAAAAGACAAGGCTTGGTAGAAAGACAGACAAAGGCAAGCGCGGGTGAGACCCAATGGATGAGGGTGATTCAACACGAATCACCCTCTGAGCATTGGGTGACAGTATGTATTAACATACTATCATCTTATTTTATCGGCCTTTATTCAATAAACTTTACTGCTTTTTGAGATAGGTTCAAGACCGGCGGGTTTCTGATAAGTGCGAGCCAACGTCGATGGTTGCGTTTACCAGACGATCGTTCCGGGAACAAAGGTGAAATCCCTTTTGGCCTGATCGTATAATAAACTGCTTGAGCTTTTTATTAATCTATCGTCTGGATCGATGGATTCTCGATCGTGTGGCTTCTTGGTTGGAGTTTCCGACAGGACAACTTTTTCAATGTCCTGCAGAAATTTTTGCGTTTGTGGGTCTGAAGCGTCAAAGGTTAAATGTACGCCCCATACATCTTCAGTTACAAATTGGTCGTTGAGTTCGAAGCGGTGCTTTCCGTCTTTAGCGTTAACCGAAAGACTTATGCTCATTTTGCCGTTGGCATCTTGATTTAACGGCAACAGGTTTTTTTCATCGACATAGACAAGCAATTTATTTTCTTTTTTATAGAATCGCTGGTAAATTAAAGCCAGCTGAACCTGTGGCTTTCCTTTTCGTTTCAATATAAAATTGCCGCCTTTTTTAAAATACACAAACCGGGTATTTTTCACCCGTTTAATACGGTCGTTATAAGAAACTCCAGTCGGACGTGTTAAGCTTAGATCCGGGTGCAGTTTTTCGGACAGATCGCTGAACTGCAATTTTTTAAGTAGCGATACGATCGCACTTTTGTCCTTGCCATGGGCGTCAAAATAAAAAGCGGCCATGGAGTCGGCTTCCTGAACATACTCATTTTGATATCCGCCGAGCGACTGCGGGCTGCACGATGCCTCCGGAAGGGCTGCATCTAATGCGCCTGAAACTACACCGCCGGCGGGTCCGACCAGAGAGCCTGCAGCTGCAGCAAATTTTTTCATCGTATCCGCATACTTTTCATCTTCCAGACAGGCATAATACTCCTTTAAAGCGTGTCGTTGCTCTACATGGGCGATTGTATAAACCAGAAGTGCTTCAAGCTCATCCGGGTTGGCCAGTGAGTCAAAAAGAGCGGTGGTGATAATGATTTTGCCGGTCGGGAAAGCAAATGCGTCAATTTGGCGGCTGTCTGATAAATAAAAAGCATAATCGTAACCGATCAACTTATTGGGCCAGTTCTGCACTACCTTTTTGCCCACCTCAGTCAGATGCGCCTGTTTTTTTGAACTTTTCTCAAGAGGTTCATAATTGCGAAGTCGCATGGCCCATTCTCTTTTAAGGGCCTTTTCCACAGAGAAATTAGGGATGTACGGCACTTTTGTAAAACAAAACGCACTGCCACGATAGCCTTGCGCTTCGGCGTCCTCGCGTCGCATACGAGCCGACAGGCTCGGATCCGATAAATGATTGCAGGACCATAAATGATAAAGTTTACCTTGGGGGTCGCTGAAAACATATTGATGATTTTCGTCGCCAAGCGTCTCCAGCAGAATCTTCTGCACGCCTTCAGCGGTTGTTTGATCGAGGAGCTCGTTGCTAAAGAAAAATTTAATGGTACCCGTGCCCAATATGGGATGGGAAAGTTCGAGGGTGATATCTGAGCTTTCAATGATGACATCGATTACGCGGGCTTCTAATGTTTTATCCTGGAAAAATAACTTGCTGACGGTTTTTTGATAGAGATAATCGAGGCCCTTTTGCCGTCCAAATCCGAAATTTAATTTGTTCAGCTGGGGCTCAATCAGCAGATTTTTGTTCAATACGCCGTTTATTATCGTTTTTTTTGATTTTGCATCAAATGCGGCGCCGGATTCGCCGGATACCGGTGAATACCAGGCGATGCATAAAGCTAGCAAACAAATCCAAAAGAAAGCTTTTTGATGCACACTTTGCACAACTTAACTCCTTGCACGTATGATAACGACCATCCGTATTTTCCGTATCGAAATTTGTGAATATAACAAACCCACCTCTCAAAACTAGAAATGGGCTAATAAAAGACATAAACAAGGGTGACGCCTGTTCTGAAAAGTGATCTCCGGATGAATATTAAGGATTGGCAGCCCATAGGTCAAGTTAGACGGAGAGATCAATGCCCTCTTTTTTGAAACGCTTATTTACATTTTTTTTTAATGAGGGGGCCGAGTGATTTCGACCAGTCCTGTGCCAGGGTCATACTTTCCTGAAGAATAAGCGGCCAAATTTTTATGGTTTTTTTCCCTAAATCGGTCTGGTAGAATTTAAGCAACCCTCTAATATCTTGATGGCTAAAGTGTTTGGCATAAATGGGTATAACCATATCGAGAAAGCCGCCTTTGGTCGTCATTTGGTCTTCAATAACTGTGTTAATTTCCTCACTCAAGATTCGATAGGTTTTAGCCGGCAAATCAGGGCGTGATGCTTTGAGCGCCTGGCTCATCTGGCGGATAAAAAAGTTCGAAATTTGTTTGGTTACATCCGGTGGTCCGGTAATTCGCATCAATTTTTCGATATCGGCCCGTTTTGCGGGGGATAGATTATCGCTTGCTGCCGGTGATACCAAAACACATGTAATCACTGCCAATGTTATTAGGGTTTTGAGCATTGCATCTCTCCTTAGCGTTCAAGCATCTCGCGGGCGTGCTCCAGGGTTGCTTGCGTAATTTTCTTGCCGCCTAACATTCTAGCGATCTCTTCATAGCGGTCCTCATCATTTAGCAGGCGAATCGATGTGCGGGTTCGGCCTTGCGAAACATGTTTCGAAATACGATAATGCCGGTCGCCGAATTTGGCGATCTGGGGCAGGTGGGTAATGCAGATGACCTGGTGATAATTCGCAAGATCGGCCAATTTTTTCCCCACGACTTCGGCCACACCACCGCCGATTCCCGCATCAACCTCATCGAATACGACGGTTTCAACCGAATCGGTTTTGGCTAAAAGGGCTTTTAATGCCAGGACGACACGTGACAGCTCTCCCCCGGAGGCGATACTCGCCAGAGGTTTTAATGTTTCGCCGATATTGGGCGCAATTAAAAATGTCGCCCGATCGACACCCGTTGCGGTTATCATGCCATTTTTTAAAGCCAGATACGGGTTTGTTTTTTCATCGACCGGCAGGACTTGCAACAATACCTTAAATTCCGTCTTCGACAGCATTAGCGTGGCCAATTGGCTAATTACCTTTTCAGCGAAACTTTCGGCGGTTTTCTTTCTTTTACGGGATAGCATTAAGGCCCGGTCTTTCAATTTGGTTTGCAACTCACCAATTTGGGTTTCGGTGTCTCGAATTGATTCCGTAATATTTTCAAGATTGGATAGGTCCTGCTCAATGGATTTGAGCCTTTCAAATACAGCCTCTATGGATCCACCGTATTTGCGCTTGAGCTTATTGAGTGTATCAAGCCTTTCCTCAACGGCCTCAAGCTGTTTTTCGTCCATTTGAATCGAATTCAGGTAGCGCCGCAGTCCTTCAATGAGATCCTCAATTTGATAGGTGCTGTCAGACAATTTGGCGGTTTTTGACTTCAGCTGTTGATCAATCTGGCTGATCTTATCCAAATTCTTTTTTACATCCACCAGCTTTTCGATAACCGAACCCGGTGCGCTGTAGAGCGATTCAACGCTGTTGTATACGACCTGATATAGCTGTTCTGCGTTTTTGAGGCGCGCCCTTTCCTGTTCAAGCTCCTGGTCCTCCCGCTGGGTCGGGTTGGCAGCCGTAATTTCTCTTAGCTGAAATTCGAGCAGTTCCTTATGTTCGCTCTGCCGCTTTTTGAGCGTGTTTAGCGTTTCTAATTTTTCCAGCATGGGTATCAACTGATGAAAATAGGTGCTGACTTCCGCGCGTAACGGCGTAAGACCTCCGAATTGATCAAGGATTAAAAGATGCTGTTCTTCTTTTAACAGCAGTTGATGAACATGCTGTCCGGATATGCTGGCCAAATTTTCGGTGATGGCATTGAGCAACTGGATGGTGGCCATGCGGCCATTAATGTACACCCGGTTCGTATCGCTGCGGGAAATAATTCGTCTGACCAGCAGGCCGTCGGACGGTGCGTAACCGTGTTCGGTCATTATATCCGCCTCCCGGCTGGATTCTGTTATTTCAAAAAGGGCTTCCAGTTCGGCATTTTCTGCCCCGGTGCGCACCAGATCTGCAGATGCGCGACTGCCCAGTAACAGGTTCACCGCGTTGAGGATGATGGATTTGCCGGCACCGGTTTCACCGCTGAGAATGGTCAATCCAGCGGAAAAACTGATCTGCAGATCGTCAATGATGGCAAAATTCCGAATAGAAAGCTCTTTTAGCATGAATTGAATCCTCTTATTTCGGATACCCGGTTATTTCTCTTATGCGTTCGTACAGCGGTTTCAGTCGCTTGTACATTTTTTTGTAAACCTTATGATAAAGCGCATCGTAGAGTGCATGATTTTTTTGATTGGGTTCAAAGACCTCACCGACGTGGGTCATGGCTTTGACCGCGGTCTTAAAGTTCGCGTGCAGGCCTGTTCCCACCGACGCATCGATGGCCGCACCCAGCCCCGAGGTTTCATAAAGATGCGGTTTGGCGGTGGGCAGCCCGAAAATATCGGCGGTCAATTGTAAGGCAATGCGACTTTGACTGCCGCCGCCGGAAACACGCAGACTGGTAATCCGGGTGCCGCTGCGCTGTTCAATGCGTTCTTTGCCTTCGCGCAGCGCATAGGCCAGGCCTTCCAAAATCGAGCGGTACAGGTGGGCGCGGGTATGAATGTCACCGAAGCCGATGACCGCACCTTTGGCTTCGGGACCCGGCATTTTCAGCCCGGGGGTCCAGTAGGGCTGGAGCATCAGTCCCATCGAACCGGCGGGAATAGATTCGACTAACTTATCAAACAATGTTTCGGGTTCGACCCCCTGCCGGGTGGCCTCCCGCTGTTCGAGATGGCCGAATTCATTTTTAAACCAGTTGACCATCCAATAGCCCCGGTATACCTGAACTTCCACCGTATAATAGTCCGGCACGGCAGATGGATAGGCCGGCAAAAGTTTGATGGGTTCGATATATTTTTTATGATTGACATTGATGGTCGCGGTGGTGCCGTAACTTAAACAACCGATTGAGGATTCAAGGCTGCCGGAACCGATAACCTCACAGGCCTTATCGGCCGCTGCCGCAATCAGCGGCAAACCTTTTGGGATTCCGGTCGCTTCAGCCGCAGCTGCGGTGATCTCACCCAGGGGCTGGCCGGGTGGAATCAGTTCGGGCAATAGGGTCGGGTCGATCCCGGGCAGTAGCCGCCATTTCCAGCTCCAGCCGGCCGACCAGCGCAGCCGCTTGTAGTCAAAGGGAATGTAAGCCACCTGACAGCCGATGGAATCGACAAAATTGCCGGTCAACCGGTGGGTCAGGTAACCCGAGAGCAGCAGATATTTATGGGTATTTTGCCAGACTTCGGGTTGATAGGTACGAATCCAGTTGGCCTCGGCTTCCTGCTGCAAATAGGCAACGGTTTTCGTCAGACGGGCAGCTTTAAAGATCAATCCCCAGAGGCCGCCGACCGGCGGCAGACCGTAGGTTTTACGCTGATCCAACCACATCATGGCCGGACGCAAGGGTTTACCGTTTTTATCGACGTTAACCACACTTCCCCGCTGGGTGGTTAGAGCCACACCGGCGATGCGGTCTTTAGCGACTTTGTGGCGACTCCAGATGGCCTGGCAGGCTTGAATCAATGCCTTCCAAAATATGTCCGGATGTTGCTCAGCCCAGGCCGGTTGTTCCGAAAAATGCGGGTCAAACGTCACCGCTTCCTTGGCATGCAGCTGTCCCTGCGGATCAAAGATCAATGCCTTTAGACTTTGAGTTCCGTTATCAATAGCCAGGATCAGATCTTTGGCACCCATAGCATGCGAAGGACTGGAGTTTTAAAATGAATCTTTGGCTTTGGCGATTTGCCCCACCGCCCCCATAACGATCAGGGTTGTTCCGGTCGCCAGTACCTGGGTCGGCGCGGGGTTAAATTCGATTTCATTGGATTTGCTTTTGGCTCCCAAAACCAGCAGGCCGTAGCGTTCTTCCAAACCGCATTCGCGGATTTCTTTGGCGTTGAACTTTGAATTCTCTGAAACCGTTAATTCATGGATTCTTAAGTCCCCCCGGCTTGAACGCAGCATGCGATCTAAAAAATCCACCGCCGTAGGGCGGATCATTTCAGATGCCATGCGCAGGGCACCAATCGCATTGGGGCATACCACCGCATTCGCTCCGGCTTTTATTAGCTTCGGTTTCAGGTGCGGATTGGTCATGCGGCTGATAATCCGCATTTTTTGATTCAGCATGCGGGCGGTCATCGTAACATAAAGGGTGTCCTTATCAAATGGCAGCGTGATGATAATCCCCGCAGCGCGGTCAATTCCGGCCGCGATCAGGTTTTCATCATCGGTGGCATCTCCCTGGATAAAATGCAGGTCGCAGATGGCTCTGCAGCGTTCGATTCTTTCCGCATCTTCTTCGATCAACACGGCCACCTCGTTGTTTTTGCACAGCTCGGCAATCACCCCGCTGCCGGTCTCACCGCCGCCGCAGACGATATAATGATCTGTTAATTTATCTATTTGCTTTGCCATTTTCTTTTTCCTAAAAATTCCTGAAAGTTCTCCCTCTAAAAGCAGGGCCGTCAAAGAACTGATGCCGTAAAGAATAATCCCCATGCCGAAAGTAATCAGAATCATCGTAAAGATTTGGGCTGTATCGTTTCCCGTAACCTCTATCACTTCACCATAGCCCACAGTGGTCAGGGAAACCACCGTCATATACAGACAATTCAGAAAACCGGGCTTACCGTCGAAGATAATATAATAGCCCGTGCTTCCGGCCATTATGACCAGAAAGATTAAAGCCAGCAAAAAATATAATCGTTTGCGGATGCTCATGGGTTCAAGAATTGAATTTCCAAATGGTGTCCGTATTTGCAGAGATGATAGAGATACTATACCAGTCATATTTTAAGTGTAAAGAGTTTTAGATCTAAAGTGTAAATTCGCCAAATCGGGGCTGATTTAAAATCTTTACAAAGATGTGAGCATGATCTAAATTAGAACCTGAATTTTGTACGAGTCGGAGGTTTCCATAGGCAAGACTGAACAACCGGCGGGGATGTTATGGGAAATGAGATTCCTTTGGTTATTGCCACTACAAATCCGGGAAAAGTCGCAGAAATGCAAGATCTCCTGACAGGCTTTCCAGTTCAGCTAAAGAGCCTCACTGATTTTGGTCCGATTCCAACCGTGGAAGAAGACGGCGAAACCTTTGATGAAAATGCCTATAAAAAAGCCGGCTTTACGGCCAAAATACTGGGTATCCCGGCGCTGGCCGACGATTCGGGTCTGGTGGTGGATGCCCTGGACGGCGCCCCCGGTGTCTTATCAGCACGTTATGCCGGTGAAAATGCGACCGATGAACGGCGGGTTGCCAGATTGCTCAAAGAAATGCAGGGTAAAACCAACCGCAAGGCTGCTTTTGAATGCGTTCTATCCATTGCGGTCCCATCCGGGCCGGCCCTTACCTACGCGGCGCGCTGTGAGGGCCAGATTGCTGAGCAGCCGGCGGGGCAAGACGGTTTTGGTTATGATCCGATTTTCTTCTACCCGCCGCTGAAAAAAACCTTTGCGCAAATGACGAGAGCAGAAAAAAGCCAGGTGAGCCACCGCGGCAAAGCGCTGAATGAACTCAAGCAGGAGTTTGACAAGGTCTTGCTCTGGGTGCGACGGCATATGCCGCCGGAAGAAAAATTCTTATACGATAAAGACAAGGAGGACTGAAATGCTTAGCGAATTAGTCAAAGCGAACAGAAGTTGCCGGCGCTTTTATGAAGACCATCAGGTGGAGTTGAAGACACTGGAAGAACTTGTCGATCTGGCAAGACTATCGGCTTCCGGTGCCAATCTTCAGCCCTTAAAATACATCCTGGCCTGCCGGCCCGATGTAAATGCCGAAATTTTTTCCTGTCTGGCATGGGCCGGCTATTTAAAAGACTGGCCGGGACCCGATCCCGGCGAAAGACCTTCCGGATATATTGTGATCCTCGGTGATACCACCATCAAGAAGGAGTTCGGTGTCGACCATGGCATTGCCGGGCAATCGATGTTACTGGGTGCCAGGGAAAAGGGGCTGGCGGGTTGTATGATAGCCTCGATTAACCGCAAAGACATACGGCCGATGTTAAATATCGATTCGCATCTTAAAATTTTGCTGGTATTGGCTATCGGCAAACCCAAAGAAGAAGTTGTGATCGAACCCGTCGGACCGGATGGGAGTATTCTCTATTGGAGAGATGCCGAAGCCGTGCATCATTTGCCCAAACGCGCGCTAACGGATATTATCGTTGGCTCCCATGGATCCTGACCCTAATTGAGCGAAACCCGCTCAACTAGGAGCTCATTGTTATTGGTTATTCGTTATTTGAATTAATCCATTTAAACCATTCACTCATAACAGATAACAAATAACGACCAATTGATTTTTAAATAAATTGGTGTGCGGAATAATTTTTTGACCCTATCTATTTTGAATGATAGACTAAAACTTCAACTTCGGGTTGAAATTTAACGAAAGCGAGATGGACAAATGGGACCCCATAAAGACGGTATTGATATCGTAACCGAACTGGGCGGGATCAAAGACCTGGATGCAGCTCAACAGGTTATTAAAGCCAAGCTGGATGCATCGAATCTGGATAAACTCCAGGCTATTCAGAACCCGGATGTTCTTAAAAAGATTGCCAACGCAATTGCCCTGTGTGAACCGGACGCTGTATTTATTGATACGGGATCCGAGGAAGACAGGCAATTTATCAGAGCGCTTTCTTTAAAAAAAGGTGAAGAGTCCACGCTTCCCATGGAAGGCCATACGATTCATTTTGATTTAAAGGAAGAACAGGGCCGCATCATCGATCGAACCTATTATCTCTACAATGAGGGCGAAGAGGTCAATTCATTAGCCCTAAAAAAAGACCGGGCCGAAGGGCTGGAAGATATTCGCGCTAAAATGACCGGGATCATGCGAGGCAAAATCATGATGGTCGGTTTTTTTATGCGCGGTCCGGTGGGCGCACCGGCATCAAATCCGGCCGTTGAAATATCCAGCTCGACCTATGTCTTTCACAGTGCCGACATCCTCTATCGCAATGTATATGCCGCCTTTGATCAGGAAGTTGAAAAACTCGGTCATTTCTATGCCAATATTCACAGTGAAGGTTTAAACCGGCCCGAAGACCTGCCCAACGCGAGAGTCTACATGGACCGCAGCCACCGGACAACCTATAGTTTCAACTGCACCTATGCCGGCAACACCTTGTTGATGAAAAAGGGCAACCATCGTTTTTCGGTGGATCGATCCGTCTATGAAAAAAAGGGTGAGCAAATCGCCGAGCATATGTTCATCACCGGCATCGAGGGGCCCGGCGGGCGCATCACCTGGATGGTCGGAGCAGCACCCAGCGGCTGTGGCAAAACCACATCGGCGATGGCCGGTGATCATTTTGTCGGTGATGACCTGGCGCAGCTGTGGATTGCAGACGATGGCACCGTGCGTTCAATCAATCCGGAATGCGGGATTTTTGGTATCGTCGAAGATGTTAACTGGGAGGGTGATCCGTATTTGATGGAATTATTGCGCCATGAAGGTACTGAGGTCATCTGGTCCAATGTGTTAATTGATGAAAATGGGGTTCCCCAGTGGACAGGCAACGCGGAAGAGCCGCCGCCGGTAAAAGGCGTCAATTTCCAGGGGCCGTGGGAAGAGGGCATGGTTGACGAAAACGGCAAGGCAATCCCCATGTCGCATCCCAACTCGCGCTGCACCCTGTCTAACAGTGCCCTGGAAAACTATTCGGATAAAAATGAGGTCGCTGAGGGGGTTGAGACCCGCATCATCACTTACAGCGGTCGTGACAGTGACACCATGCCGCCGGTCTGGGTGTCGAAGAGCCCCGATGAGGGTGTTGTCATCGGTGCCTGTATTGTATCGGCTGCTACTGCCACTGAAGTCGGGGCCACCGGCGTTCGCCGGCAGCCCTGGGCCAATGCGCCTTTTACCCCCGGATCCTTGGGCGAATATATGGATGCGCAGTTTGTTTTCTTCAATAGTGATAAAATTGCCGACGGCAAACGACCGATTCTGGCGGGACTCAATTACTTCCTATCCGAAGAGGCCAGAGGGGGCAGTTCCAAAAAATTGCTGGGCGAAAAAAAAGATGTCAAGGCCTGGATGGCCTGGCTGGAGCGACGCGCCCATCAGCAAGTGGATGCCATTGAAACGCCCATCGGTTATTTGCCAAAGTTTGAAGATTTAAAGCAACTGTTTAAAGAACGCATCGACAAAGAATATTCAGAAGACCTGTATGCCAAACAGTTTTCTTTATACATTGATAATATCGTTGCGCGGATTGATTTGCAGGTAGAGGCTTACGGCAAAGAACAACATATTCCCCCGCGCTTATTTGATATTCTCAAGAAGCAACGCGCTGAACTCATGGCGCTCAAAGAAAAATATGGGCCGATTGTTACACCGGAACAACTTCAAAATAAATAGAAGCAATCTTATTATTTGCGGAACGATAACGAATAATAAGTAAATTAATGACGCCAGAAGTTCTTGCAAATCTCGGCTCTGGAGTTATGGAGTATTGGAGTGTTGAAATTGAAGTGTTTCGCGTTCCGGGTTAAAAAAATTGCCAACGAAACCCTGCAGTTCATGACTCGCAACTCGTAACGCGTAACACGCAACGAAAGAATGAATCCAACACGCCAGTGCTCCGATGTTCCGAAATTAATTGGAATCGAAAGCTCCCGCGATTGGATTACCTCCTTTAGGCAAATATCAGCTATTGTTTAATCCTGAGAGGCATACTTGAACCTGCCGATCCGACAAGCCACCCTTAAAGTCGTATTTAGCCGTCGAATGCTGGTGGCCTTGCTTATGGGGTTTTCCGGCGGGCTTCCGCTTCTGCTTACCATGGGCGTCCTGCAGGCCTGGATGAAAGAAGGGGGGGTCGATTTAACCTACATCGGTATGATCGCCCTGGTTCAGGTTCCATACACCTGGAAATTTTTGTGGGCACCCCTTTTGGACCGATTCATTCCACCCTTTTTGGGACGCCGGCGGGGTTGGCTTTTAATGTCCCAAATCGCGTTGATGGCTTCAATCGTGGGGCTGGGTTATTCTGATCCGGTAAAAAATACCTGGATGATGATTGGCGCCGCAGTTCTGGTGGCCTTCTTTAGCGCTACCCAGGATATCGTTATCGATGCGTATCGGCGTGAAGACCTGCCCGATGAAGAGCTCGGTCTGGGCTCATCGATGTACGTTTATGGATACCGGCTGGGCATGCTGCTGGCCTCCGGGGGCGGAATGATCCTGGCAGATTTCATATCCTTCTCCCAGGTTTACTTTATAATGGCTTTGTGTTTGCTGCCCGGCGTTCTCACAACCCTCTTAACCCCCGAGCCAAAAGTGAGCGCCGGCATACCGCGCACAATGCGGGAAGCCGTCGTCAATCCGATGGTTGATTATTTCAGCCGCAATGGTGCCATCTGGATGTTGGTGTTTATTCTGCTGTATAAAATCGGCGATACCATGGCCAGCGCCATCACGACCCCATTTTACCTGGAGATCGGATTTTCCAAGACCGAGATCGGCACGGTCGTCAAATTCTTCGGCACAGCGGCAACATTGGCGGGCGCAGCTTTAGGCGGACTCCTGTTACTCAAACTGGGAATCAACCGCGGCCTATGGATCTTTGGGATTTTGCAAGCCTTATCAACCGCCGGTTTTGCGATTTTAGCCCGGATCGGGTATAACATTTCAATGTTATCGGGCGTCATTGCCTTTGAGAATCTGAGCAGCGGAATGGGCACCGCTGCTTTCGTGGCCTTTATGGCCAGCATTACCAATAAAAAATTTACGGCGACCCAATATGCATTGCTGACCAGCCTGATGGGCCTCCCCAGGGCACTGGCGTCTTCGGTGACGGGCGTAATGGCCAAAAATATCGGCTGGGAAAATTTTTTTGTCGGCTGCACCCTGATTGCCATTCCAGGTATGCTGCTTCTTTTTAAATTTGCACCCTGGCATTCGCAGTCGGTAGCAGCGGCTGAAGAAATCTAAATGGTGATGTTCTGCGTTTCGTGTTTCGAGTTGCGGATTGAAAGCTAAAAAAAACATAACACGTAACGCGCAACCCGTAACTCGCAACACTATGTTTACGATGCACCAAATTACGGTTAACTGATTTTATCGCTGACTATTCACCCGACTGGGAAAGCTTCTTCAAATAAACCTATGTCCAAGAAACCGGCAAGCTCAAAAACACTTCAGCGGGTGCTGCAGCTTCAGGAAAAAAGAAGTAAAATCCTGGAACTGCCCCCCGAAAAGGCTCTTGTTCGAATTCTGGATGATCCTCAGCCGGCGGCACTGGTGCATTCTTTTCCCGAACAGGATTTTTATTTACTGGTCAATGAAATCGGACCTGAAGATTCCCTGCCGCTGCTTTCATTGGCGACCAACAAACAGTGGGAACACATTGTCGACCTGGAAACATGGCAAAAGGATCGCCTCGATCCGAAAGCGGTCACACGCTGGCTGAGCCTGCTGCTGGAAGCCGATCCCAAGCGCTTCTTGAGGTGGTTTCTGGAGGAAAAATTAGAATTTGTCGAGCTGTACCTATTTAGAAATCTTGAAGTCAGAATCCGGGAGCATGACCAGGACCCCTCTGATTTTGGAGATGATTACTTTACCCTCGACGATACGTATTATTTCAAATTTATCGATATCCCGGCTGAAACTGAATCCGAAAAAACAAATGACACACAACGGCGCACTTTACTAACCCGGATCACTCAAAGCCTGGCTTCTTACGATCATCAAGCTTTTCAAGGGATATTGCTGGAAGCAGTCCATATCATACCGGCCGAAACCGAAGAAGATTGCTATCGCTGGCGCTCCGTGCGGCTGGCGGAAAAGGGCTTTTTGCCCTTTGATGAGGCCGTCGGCCTATATCAGCCCATAAAATCCGAGGAACTTAAAAAGAAAGATAAAAAATTTATTCCAGACTCATTGGAACAAATTTCATCGTTACCGGTACCCATCGCGCCCTTGAGGGAATTGAAAGAGGACAATCATTTCACCCGGGCTTTGCAGAAAGTTGAACTGCCGAATGTGTTGCAGCAAATTCAAACAGAGTTTGCCAACCTTTGCAATCAGATCGTCGTTGCCGATCAAAAGATCATCAGTGAACGCGAAGTCCTGCAGGAAATTGTCAAAAAGGCCAGCGGGTATATCAGCATCGGCCTCGAGTTAATGGTAGAAGATAAAAAAGTAGATCCTGCCCGGGCGGCCGTCCTGATTACCCGTTATGCACTTCAAGATATATTCCGGGTCGGTTTTGGGCGCGCACTCAAGCTGAAATGGCGAGCGGAAAAATGGCTTTCAAAATGCTGGTTTGCCCGGGCGGGACTGCG
>JAQYWI010000027.1 GCA_030145015.1 Desulfobacterales bacterium | reverse complement strand
CCGCGGTCTCTCTGGACTGGTTTTTTGAGCTTCCCCAGGGCCATCGCATCTTCGCATCGGCCTTTGCCGCCGCCGGCCAGATCTATTTCGGCACCTCGACGTCTGAAACCGAGGATCCCTGCGAATCCATCGATGGGGGGGCCGGCTTGGGCAAAATTTTCGCCTTCAGCATGGACGGCACCCAGACCTTTGAGCAAACCGTTGGAAACATCATCGTTGCCCCGTTGGTGCAGGATGAACACCTTTACATTAAAACGCAGTCAGGCGGCTTGCAGTCTTTTGGGGCTGGCAATTACAACAATGAGGTTCGCATGGGAGGCTTTGCCGATTTCGGCATCAAGTACTGGAGAGAAGTATTTTAAGTACGATAAACCGGAATTTATTTAGATAAAACACCGAGGGCATAATAATTTATTATGCCCTCAGCTTTTAGCTGAACAAATAAAAAGACAGTTCATCAACTATTAAATCTGGTGATTTATTTGTTGTTCCTGCAATTTATTAGGATGGCACATAAAATCCGAAGCACGCCTGATCTTATAAAATTGGCCGAAACTCGAAACAAATTCAAATGTTCAAAACGGTTTTGAATTTCGGTCATTCGATATTCGGATTTGTTTCGGCCAATTTTATTAAATCAGGTGATATTCGAGTTTCGAATTTACTGAACAGGTACTCCGATAGAAGAGTTAGCCCATTTTATCAACTGACAAGAAGTAATAAAGTCCACCGGTCATACTTCTATAGCAGCGCCGATTTTCTGCAGATGCTCGCGGAAGGTATAGGCCGGATTTTTGCTGCGTTTTTTCAAATATTCATCAAATCTAAATTGCTGCGAAAGGGTTTTCCCGGCTTTAACGTTTTCGGCCTGGCGCTGTTCGGTTTCCGCTAGGGTGCGGGCCAAGGAAATAATATCTTCCAGATCTTGCAGCAGGGTGAAAACCACGCCATCGTCGTCTCCAAAAACCACATCATCCGATGTTAATTTAAAATCGCCAAACCTTGCAGTCGTAAGGGCATCTGAGCCCCGCGGATAAGCTCGTTTAGGTCCTGCCGGATATGAACCATAACTAAAAACGGGGAAGCCGATCTGGATTAGCTGGGGCGTATCCCTGTGAAATCCCCACACGGCAATCCCGCCGAGGCCTTTTGCCTGAGCTTCCAGGACGGTGAGATCCCCAATGCAGCCTTCATGTCTTCTGGCGGCGTTATCGATGATGAGAATATCGCCCGGGGCTGCAGTTGCCATCGCTTCTAAAAAAATATCGACACTTCCGGAGTGTCTGACCGGCAATACGCGCCCGGCTATTTTCCATCCCGAAACCAGAGGTCTGATGCCGAGGGGCGCAACCCGCATAAATATATCTAAGCGCATACACGCATCGGTGATCAAAGGTGTCGAAAGATCGGAAAAAGCTTCTTTTAGAGTTTGGTTGTCCATAAAAACCTCCAGAAAACGGTTCGATTCGTTTTATTTGTTGAATCGGTTAAATTGGTTATGGGAAAAGCAAACATTTAGTTGTTCGAAAAAACAAGTCCATACAACTAGAAGCTATCTCAAAAATAGTAGATCACGCCAATTAATCTCCCGTTTAGCGGGATCCCACATCTCAATTTCAACAGTGGGAGCGGCATCTTGCCGCGATATGCGATTATTTTGAATCAGTTTGACGAACCCCTTAATATTCATAAGAAGAGATGTGAGATCCTGCGTTAGCGGGGCAACACCGCCATTGGGCGTTAGTCCGCTGGAGATGACATAGCTTCTAATAAAACTAATGAAACAAATCAAACCAATTTAACCAATTTAACTAAAAATTATTTATTAACCGGAAATTTTTTGCACAGATCCTGAACCGCTTTGGCCACCTGCTTCAGGATTTGCGAATTTTCACAATTTAACATCGCCGTGTCCATCATTGGGACAATATGCCGCACCTCGGTTTCCCCCATCCCTCTGGACGTAATCGCCGGGCTGCCGATTCGAATGCCGCTGGTTACATCCGGTCTTTCCGGATCACCGGGAATGACGTTGCGGTTAACGATAATATCCACCGCCTCCAGGGTTGCTTCAGCAAATGCGCCTGTCAAACCCTTGGATCGTAAATCGATAAGCACCAGATGATTATCTGTCCCGCCGGAAACAATCCGATAACCCTTATTTTCAAACTCGCTTGCCAGGCAAACCGCATTTTTTAACGTTTTCTTTTGAAGATCAACAAAATCATCTGCCAGCGCCAGATTGAAGCAGACCGCTTTGGCAGCAACAAAATTGAGCGAAGGCGTTCCCTGCCCGCCGGGGAATATGGCTCTGTCGATCTTGCCGGCATGCTCCTTTTTGCACAAAATAACCCCACCCCGACCGCCCCGTAAGGTTTTGTAGGTGGTAAATGTGACAAAATCAGCATGTGGAACCGGGCTGGGAATGGCTTTTGCGGCAACCAGCCCGGCGATGTGGGCCATGTCGACCAGCAGAAAAGCAGAAACCGATTGGGCGATTTCAGCCAGTTTTATATAATCGATCAACCGGGGGTACGAGCTGGCGCCGGCTACGATCAGGCGCGGTTTGAATTTTTCCGCAAGATTTCCGACTTCGTCATAGTCAATTTGTTCGGTCTCAAGATTGAGTCCATAATGCTGAAAGTCAAAGCATTTGCTGGTCATTGATGCGGCATCGCCATGGGACAGGTGCCCGCCATGGGATAATTTCATAGACAGGATACGATCACCAACATCAAGCACGGAAAAATAGACCGCGAGATTGGCCGATACACCGCTGTGCGGCTGAACATTGGCATGATCGGCATCAAAAAGACGTTTGGCCCGGGATACGGCAAGTCTTTCCAGTTCATCGGCATGCCGGCAGCCGGCATGGAAGCGATTCCCCGGAAAGCCTTCCGCGGCTTTAAGGTTAAAAATCGAGCCCTGGGCTTCCAGAATGGAAGCCGGCGCATGATTTTCAGCGGCAATCAGATCCAGGGTGTTTTCAACTCTTGATTCTTCATCCCGGATAATCCGTGCGACTTCCGGGTCATCTTCAGCTAAATATTTCATCAAGCTTCCTTTCCTGGAGGTGAGGATCCTGATAAAACTGTGCCGCAGATTTAACCTGACTGAGTTGCAGAGTGCCTGTGCGGCTGAAAAGAGCGTGCGATGGGTCATCAGTGCATGAAGCGACCGCCGTCGACCACTAACGTCTGCCCATTAATGAATGACGCCATGTCAGACGCTAAAAAGAGGATCGCATTCGCAATCTCTTCAGCCTCAGCCAGCCTACCCAGCGGGCACATGGCTTTCAAGCTTTTGATGGATTCTGGAGAGAACTCGGCAAGTAGATCAGTTTTCATAAGGCCAGGGGCCACGGCATTAACGCGCACTCCTTGCGGCCCGAATTTCAATGCCCAGCTGCGCGTTAGCCCGACAAGTGCATGCTTGGATGCCGCATAAATATCGCTGATGGGACTGGGTGCTAAACCAACTACAGAAGCCGTGTTCACGATAACACCTTGATTCTTCACGAGTTCATCGATCACCATCGCCGTACAAAGAACCGGTCCCTTGAGATTGGTGTTAATATTTGCATCAACTGCGGATTCATCAAATGCTTCGATGGAATGATTTACAAATATTCCGGCGTTGTTAACCAGAATATTAATTTGACCGAATTTACTTAAAGTCGAATCTACCAGATGTGTAATCTCATCTTTTTTCGTGACGTCACATCTCACAGCGATCCCATCGGTTCCCCTTATGGTTTCATCGGCCTTAGCCCTGCTATTCTCAGACGAGTAAGTGATAACAACTTTGGCACCTTCTTTGGTAAAAAGCTTGGAAGTCGCAGCCCCGATACCGCGATTGCCACCGGTGATAATAGCAACTTTGTCCTCTAACAGCATTATCCTTATCTCCTTCCTGATTCTTTTTTCCGCTTTTGAAAGATCTTGCAGTCCGGAAACCCGCAGGCACTAAAGTCGAGGCCAAGTGCATCCGTTCATAAATAGGCCCCTTAAGTTTAGACCCGCTTATATTTTAATTTCTCATTTACTTTTCTCTCAAGTTTTTTTTTAAACTCATACCCGTCAATGAATATATCTAACACATCGTGAATTCTATCTTCGACAATGTCCATGAAAATTTTGGGATGCGGAATATCCATCTCCAGAATCGGCAAAACAATATTATTGATTTTTTTACGGAGATCTATTTTTTCGAAAAGATCCATTCGGATCAGCAAGCTCAATTCATGATCGAACAGCTTCATTATTTCCTGCATATCATTTTTGCTTAATTTAGGCATGGGTGACCCGTTGATTTGATTAAGGTGCGTTTCTTGATATTCGGGATCCGCTGATTAGTTCTAATTCACACTAAAACCTATCACACCTTAGACCCGAAGGGTTTAAAAAGGATAATCAGTTGCGGTAACAGTGTCAGAGCGGCAATCAGGGCAATTAACATGGCCAGCCCCGTCAGCAGGCCGAAGTATATGCTGGGAATAAAATTAGACAGGACCAGAATTAAAAATCCGCTAATAATCGTTAGCGAGGTATAGTACATGGCACGGCCAATGCTGCCATGGCATCGATGAACTGTCTTTATATAACTATTTTCGAATTGGAACTCGTATCTGAATCGGTAAATATAGTGAATCGTATTATCGACCGCAATTCCAATACTGATTGCGGCAATGGTGATCGTCATAACATCAAGGGGGATGTTTAGCCAGCCCATGACGCCAAGAACGACGCAAATCGCAATCAGATTCGGTGTAATGGCGATCAGGGCTATTTTCAAGGATCGAAACAGGATTAGAAACATCCCCAGCAGCGCCAGCACGACCACTCCCAGGGTGAGGATCTGGGACTTAAACAGGCTCTGCAGCATATTGTTATAAAGCACCAGCCATCCGGCCAAATGGACTTGCTCTTCTTTTAAACCGATTTTGTTAACCAGATCATGCCGGATCTTCTTTAAGAGGGCATCGCGTCGTAATGATTTTTCGGAGTCCCTGACACGGATTGAGTAGCGCAGCTGATTATGCTGAGGAGACACATAAGGTCTTAAGATAATACGCTTAAACCTGTCGGGCAGTTCGCCGTACACCAGCGCCAGCTGAAAATTGTCTAATGGTTTGCCGTTGTTTAACTTTGCAGCGAGCTTCAACATGGTTGCCAGCGACAAAACCTTGCCGGTTTCCGGCAGGCTATCAAGATAATCGTGGATCTTAGTCGCCAGTGTCATCCTATCAGACGTAAACCAGTATTTTTCATCATTGGCTTTTTCAAATTCATCGAATTCTTCAAATTCTTCTTCCTCGGTCGGCCCTTTGGTTTCAGGTTTATCCACTGCTGCCGGTGTTTCGGATTTTTCAATTTCGACGATGACATCCAACGGGGTGGTGCCCCCCAGTTTTTCGTCAATGAGCTTCATCCCCTGATAAATTTCGGTGGTATCTTTAAAATAATTGATAAAGCTGTTTTCAACGGCAAGTCTCGAAATTCCGAGGGCACTGATAATAAAGATGATGCAACTCACGATGAGTATCAGCGTGCCGCGGGCTTCGGTGAACCTCGCTAAAAAAGATGTAAGCGAGAATTCTTTGACCTTTATGACCGGCGGGAGTCCTTTTTTCAAAAACATAAGTCCAGCAGGAAAGAGTAGGAAAGTCATGGCGAGCGAGACAACAATGCCGGCACTCATCATCCAGCCGAATGTTCTGACGGGCAGGATATCGCAGAGCAGCAGCGAGCCGAACCCGGCGATGGTCGTCAGGGCGGCATACAGGCAGGGCGTCAGCATTAAGCGGACGGTATCAAGGATAAGCTGGCGCTGCTCGGCTTCAGGATTAGTCGACAAAAGACCCCGGTAGCGCACGATCAAATGGATCGTAATCGCCATGGTGATGATAAGCTGTAAGGATATAAAATTGGAAGATATAACCGTCACCTTCCAGTCAAACATTCCCAGAAGGCCCATCATCGCTATTGTGGAAAAAATACAGCAAAGCATCGGCAGGACGACCCAGCGCAGTTTCTTGAAAATAAAGCTCAAGGTGACGACCAGAAAAAATGCGATCCCGATGCCGAATAGCTTCAGGTCTTTTTTAATAAAAGTGACCAGATCGTCTGATATGACGCTGACGCCGCCCAGAAAGAGTTCGGCATCCTGACGGTAGTCGTCCAAAATGGCCCGGACAGTGGCAACATCCTGAAGCCGGTTTTGCTTCCGCTTTTCGCGCTGCTTTAAAAGTTGCGCTTTGACATCTTTGAATTCGATAATTTCGGCGGCCGTAAGCGAGTGGGTGGCTTGTTTTTCTCGAAAATGGTAATTGCGGGCCAACAGGTCCCGATAGGTCTTGTCGGTCGGAAAATTGATCTGAAGACCGGTGGTCTTCAGATCGGGGCTGACAAGCAGATTTTGGTAAAGGGGACTGTTTTTAAACTCGATTCGGGCCAATTTTCGATCTACAGTGGGTGACTCGAGTGTATTTAAGCCGGTGGCCAGTTCCTTGACCGGCACGGGAGGACTTTCCAGCAAAGGGGCTTCCAATATGGAAACCACCGATGCCACCCTGCTCATCTGCTTTAATTCATCCCGCAGTTGGGTCAGCTTTTTCAAGGACGCATCAGAGAACAAATCGGTTTTAGGGGAATAGGTCACCAACAAATAATCATATCCCCCATAGCGTGACTGAATCATCCGCGAGTATCGTAGGTCTTCATCGGTCTCGATAATCAGTGTTTCTGTCGAGGCATCCAGCTTAAAGTCCATGGCCTTATAGCCAAGAAAAAAAACGACGGCCAGCAGGCAGAGGATAACGATTCCCGGACGCTCGAGGATAACCTTGTCGTAAAAACGCGTTACCAGAGAAAGGAGTTTTGTCATATAAGCAGCTTCGGTGGATGCAGATTTTTAGCTTTCAGTCGATTTTTCCAGTTTCTCAAACAGGTCGTCCATCGTCCCGCGTTGCAGGATCTCGTTAAACTGAGACCGGTAGCTTCGGATAATGCTGACACCCTGAATCTCAATATCATAAACCTTCCAGCTATTATTTGAGTTATAAAACTTATATAACATGGAAATTTCCCTGCCTTTTGAGATCAGACGCGTCGGGATATGAATTTTTTTCTTGACCTCAACAGGAGGCTCGTAAATGATCTCCTCATCTGTATAGGTCGTCAGTTTATTAAGATATGACTGCCTCAGGCGGTTAACGAAAAGTTCTGTGAATCTGTCCTGTTTTTCTTTCGTCAGGCCGGGCCAGTGTGTCTTCCCCAAAGACAGCTTGGCCATGAGCGCAAAATCAAACATCGGTGTGACGATTTCAATGACCGCTTTGTTCTTGGCCTGTTGCTCAAGGTCTTCTTTTTGCAAAACTTCAAATACGCTGTCAAGCTTACTTTTTAAAAATTCTTGGGCGGTAATTTTATCATCGGCGATGACCGTCTGGCTCAGAATTAGTAAACTGAAGGCGGCATAAAGCAATGCTCTCATAATCCATTTCTTTATCGTCATTTCTCAGCCTTGCTCCTCAATCCATTTTTTTTTAAGAAGGATTACATATCATCCCGAGCAAATCAAGGTTTTCCAGCATGACCCCTAATTTTAAAAGAAATAAAAAAGCAGGGCTCCTACGGCCCTGCCTTTTTCGCTCTTGAAAAACAGCTGCGGCTGATTAAATATAGTTATGGCAGGCTTGATCGGGCCCGGTCCAAATAAATGCTAACCCATAAACCCAATCTTTGGTAGAGGAATTCGCATGCATATTCATACCCTGAAAAGATGGAAACACCGCCACCGTTATAATATTGAAGACGGACACGGCGAGCGCAACACCCGCCGGGTTATTCTGCTGACCCTGTCGATGATGATTATCGAAATAACGGCCGGCTATTTGTATGGCTCGATGGCCCTGCTGGCCGATGGCTGGCACATGGGCACCCATGCCGTAGCGCTGGGCATAACCGCCTTTGCTTACTATTATGCCCGACGGCACTCGGATAACCCCAATTACAGTTTCGGAACCGGAAAAGTTGGCGTTCTGGGGGGTTTTACCAGCGCGGTGGTCCTGGGGGTCATTGCAGTGCTCATCGGCGTGGAATCCATCCAGCGGCTGATTGCTCCCCAGCCCATTCGCTTCAACGAGGCCATTGTGGTGGCATTTGTCGGCCTGGCGGTCAATGTGATCAGCGCCTTTTTACTTCAGGAAAAACACGAGCACCACCATGGCCATACCCGGAAATTTCGCGACCACAACTTAAGAGCCGCCTATTTTCATGTGCTGGCCGATGCGCTCACCTCGGTGCTGGCAATCATTGCTTTGTTTACCGGTAAGGCCTTTGGCTGGATCTGGATGGACCCCATCATGGGCATCGTCGGCGCTTTGATCATCAGCCGCTGGTCCTACGGGCTGCTGGTGGATACCGGCAAGGTGCTGCTGGACCGCGATGTCAATCCGGAGGCCGTCGAAGAAATTCGCGCAATCATCGAAGCGGATTCGGACAACCGGGTTGCGGATCTGCACGTATGGCGGGTGGGTTCCCATCATCTGTCGACCATCGTCTCTATTGTCACCCATTTTCCCAAATCACCCGACCATTATAAAAAGCTGCTGACGGACTATGATGAAATCGCGCATGTCACCGTGGAGGTCAATTCATGTGATAGTGATCCCTGTCTGGTCCAGACCGAGCCGGCGCATTAAATGTTATCCGAGGAAGCCTATTTAAAGTAACATAAATCTCCTTGCTTTTATCCATCATATTGCCAAAGTATACTTACAAAGGAGGATTGCCATGTCTGATGCGGAAATCACCGTATACGGTGCCCACTGGTGTCCGGACTGCCGCCGCAGCAAGCAGTTTCTGGGCGAGCACCAGATCCCTTACAACTGGGTGGATATTGAACAGGACCAGCAGGCCGAAGCGTTTGTGATCGAAAAAAACGACGGCAAGCGGATCATTCCGACGATTACCTTTGCCGATGGCTCTTTTCTGGTTGAACCCAGCAATGCAGAGCTGGCCGCTAAATTGGACCTGAAGACCAAAGCCGCCCGCAGCCATTACGACCTGATCGTTTTAGGCGGCGGGCCCGCCGGACTGACGGCGGCCCTTTACACGGCCCGTGAAGCCATCGACACCCTGGTGATCGAGCGCGCCGCCTTCGGCGGCCAGGCCGCCGGGACCGAAAAGCTCGATAACATGCCCGGATTTCCCGACGGCGTTGCCGGGATCGAGTTTTCCGAGCGCCTGCGCCGGCAGGCGGAACGCTTCGGCGCCGAACTGCTGCAGGCCCAGCAGATTGCCGCCGTCAGCAGCACTGATAATTATCATGGTGTCACAACAGAAGACGGCAGCCGGTACAGTGCCGACGCGCTGCTGATCGCTACCGGCAGCCGTTACAAACGTTTGAATGTGCCGGGCGAAAACGAGTACATCGGTGCCGGCGTTCACTTTTGCGCGACCTGCGACGGCCCCTTTTACAAGGGCAAACAGGTGGCGGTGGTCGGCGGCGGCAACAGCGCCACCGAAGAAAGCCTGCTGCTGACCAAATTTGCCGAACAGGTCACTATTCTGGTGCGCGGCGGCGAATTCAAGGCCACCCGCATCATTCAGGAAAAGGTCCTCAGCCATCCGAAAATTGCGGTGCACTGGCACACCGAGGTCAAAGAATTTATGGGAAAAGATTCAAAGCTCAACCGGCTGCGGGTCCACAACAACCAGACCGCTGAAAAACAGGAAATGCCCGTTGACGGGGTCTTTATTTTTATCGGCCTGGTGCCCAATACCGGGTTTCTGACCGACAGCGGCATTTTACTGGACGAATGGGGGTTTATCGTCACCGGCCATACCCTCTTGCATCAGGAAAAGCGGCCGGCCGGCTTTGAGAGGCGCGACCCGCTGCTGCTGGAAACCAGCATCCCGGGCATTTTTGCCTCCGGTGATGTGCGCGACAAAAGCACCAAACAGGTGGTCAGCGCTGCCGGCGAGGGCGGCAGCGCTGCCTTAATGATCCGGGAGTACTTAAAAGGGATGTGAATAGAGGCCGTCGGCAGATTGTGGGAGCGGCTTCCAGCCGGCCCCTCGCGGTCACACAGACGATCCCGTTTTTTTCTTTCTGAATAATTTCCATGGTTTCACACTTGCATTTTTTTTAGCGGCCCCGCGCTGGGCTCACAGGAGCATATGATGGGTGGGACTCCATTCGCATTCGACGGTGTTATCGTGCGAGATGCGAATGGAGCCCACTGATTCCACGCATGATGTGTCAGAGCCTAATCCGCTTCCAACTCAAACACGGCTAATTCTGTGATCGTCTTGTTTAGATTCGCCGCCCTCGCTACAATTTCGACCTTGAACTCCTCCAATTCATCCTTCGCTAAAGCGCGTGCAGCCAATCCGATGAATTGGGGTGAAACTGTGAGCCTTTTTGCCCAGCCCGGGAGGATGGCGGTATTCTTGAACGTGCGCCCGTTTATCACCATCTCGGCAACGACCTCGTATTCGCGAACCGCCGGACCATCTTCCCCCGGAGCCCATTTTATGATAAATGGATTACTCAGTTCGTCTTCTTCCTCAGGCGAGATAATTTCGGGTGGGGCCGGAAGTCCGTGCGAGAGGTACGCCCCCCCTTTCATTATTTCTCCGTCAATGGTTGTGCCGCGGAATTGATACCACCCCTCCGGGAAATGCGCCTGGAACTCGTCGATCTTGGTCTGGATAAATTCATCGTCGCAAAGATATTCATCGATATCCTCGCAAAACCCCGGCTCAGCGCTCTCGGTCATGATCTCAGTATTGCCTTGTTCTTGTAAGCCTCCATCGGTCAGGACCTTAAAAATCCTGCCTCCCGGACCTATGACCCTAACCGAAGTCCAGGGCTCTGCATCCATGAAGATGTCAAAGCCCAGATCGAGATCCGTGGAGTTGAACTCAAAGAAGACCTCCGCCTCGTCGAAGGGTATCGCATCATTGGCCCAACCCTCCGGAGCAGCGGCTCCCAGTATAAGGGCGACCACCAGGGCCAGAAGAACAGCCAACAGCCGCCTAGGTCTAATTTTGCCGATCGATTTTTCTCTAATTTTTCCTGTAAACATAAGTACCTCCTTACGTTGTAGTTTGTGGGCACTTCACGATATCGCGTGCCCGGGTTAATGATGGCTTCAAAATGGTATGGCCGGTTACGGTTAACCGGCTTACTCTATCCGCTAAAAAGTGAAATCAACGGTGTACCAGTCGGTGTTAAAGCACCCCGACGGACTGAAAATAAAAGCGTTTTGATCCTGGCAGGCGGCCTGCACCCTGATCTGGTAAATGCGGCCCTTTTCGAGTCGAGTCAGGGGCGTCAGTTTTAGATCCTTAACTTCAGTCGTCAGGTGCCTGGCCTGATGTAAGGCGCCAACAACCAGCGGCGGCCCGCTGTCCCAGGAACGCATCAGGCGGTATTCTTTTTTTAATCCGAATAATCCGCCTGTGTGAAAATTCGTTGTTTTATCTTTGGCTTAAGGGATCATTTCGAGAAGCGAATCAAAAACTGTCTTGATCACTGGCTTCGGAGTATAAGGGATAAAATTTACGGGAAGGTTATCCCAAAATTACTATTTGATAATGTAGAAGTGGTTTCAAAACACCATCTAGCGTCCGATAGCTGCGTTGCAGACCTCTTTAAAATGCTCACATACTCCCATGTATGCTGCGCTTTTTCATCGGCCTGCGCCTTACTCTCGAACGCAATCTGACATTTTGAAACCACTTCAAGTCAATAACTGTCGGTGAGGCTGATAAGGGTTGGGAAAAGAAGAACATCTGTATCACACGGAAGATAAAAAATATTGAAAGGAAGCGGATTTTGAAGGTCAAAGGGATTAATTTAGAAGGGTTAGCGAAAAAATCTCAAGGCAAAGGTGCTGCCCTGATTCAAGGCACTCTCAACCCGAATCGTGCCGTTTATAGATTCGGCATAGGCCTTGACCAGGCTGAGACCCAGTCCCACCCCGCCTTGAGAGCGGCTTCGATCGCAGCGGTAAAAACGCTCAAATATGTGGGGCAGGTCGCTTTCGGAAATGCCCATCCCTGTGTCTTCGAACTCGATCCGAATCTCTCCGTTTTGCGCCGCGGCGGCGACGGCAATTGTTCCGTCTGCGGGGGTATATTTTATGGCATTTTCCAGTAAATTCATCACGATTCGCTGCATCTTTTTCCTGTCGGTCTTAAATGTCAGAGATTCAGGCAGATCGGTTTTCAAATTTATCTTTTTCTCCTCAGTTATCGGACGAAAAAGTTCACAGGCATCACGGATGAGGGTGACCAGTTCAAATTCTTCGACTTTAACGCCATTGACACCGGCTTCAGCTTCGGTGATGTCCAGCATCGTATTGATCATGCCGATCAGGGTATCGCATTCTTCAATCGTACTGGCGGCCATGTCTTTGTATGAGTCAATGGATTTTTCCTTGAGCAGGTTCATTTCGGCAATGCCGCGAATTCTTGCTAGGGGACTTCTAAGGTCGTGGGCGATATTATCATTGATTTCTTTCATGGAATTCAGCAAACTCTGAATGCGGTCCAGCATGCTGTTAAACGTGGCGCCAAGCCGTTCAATTTCTCTGAACCGGCCTTTGACCTGAACCCGTCTGTCATATGCGCCGTTTGATATTTCTTCGGCGGTTTCAGTTACTTCTGCCATGTCAATTGTGGCCCGCCGGGCCAGCAGCCATCCAATTATGGTCGACACGATGATTAAGACAAAAATGAGTATGGAAAACAATTGCAGAAAAATATCTAAATACTCATCGACTTCTTCAAGGCTTTCTCCGATCTGAAACACGGTATCCGGACCGATAATTGCGGTAATCATGCGCGCCTTATCATCAAGTTCCGGTATGGTTATGTTCTGGATTAAATTCGTCAACCCGTCGTTTTGCATCTTCGACAATATGCCCTGCTTGCCGACATCGCCCCAGGTGGACATATCGGTGCTAAAGAGAATATCTCCTTTGAAATTAAAAAGACGATAAAAGTCTTCTTCCGGATTTTCAAATTCAGACTCTTTTGTGATTTTAGCAATTACGACCTCTAAACCGGTTTCTTTCATCAGGTCAGTGTACTTTTCGGTTTCGTCCAGCAACTCGACATCTAAATGCTCCATGGTGACCGAATAAATACGGTAATAAAAAATCAGAAAACCGATGGTTGACAGGACCGTAAATGCCACCGCATACAGAATCGTTAAGCGAAACAATAACGATTTTTTTAAATTATGAAGTTTCTCTAAGAACATATCCGACACCCCGAACCGTATGGATCAGTTTTATATCAAAATGCTTATCAATTTTGTCCCGCAAATAACATACGCGGGCTTCGACGACATTCGTCTGGGGGCTGAAGTTGTAATCCCAGACATGTTCCATGATCATTGTTTTGGAAACGACCCGGCCGGCATTGCGCATCAGATATTCGAGCAGGGAGAACTCGAGCGGCTGCAGGGAAATTTCCCCGTCAGCCCTGAAAACCTTGCGCGCATGTAAGTCTAACACCAGATCAGCGACCTTGAGCTCGGTTGGAGCGGTGACGCGCGTTGACCGGCGAATGAGGGCCTGGACCCGGGCAAGCAGCTCGGAAAAGGCAAACGGTTTGACCAGATAATCATCGCTGCCTGTTTTGAGACCCTTGACCCGATCATCCACCGATCTTTTGGCACTCAAAATCAGCACCGGCGTATCGATGTTGTTTCTGCGGATCTCTTCGATGAGTGTCAGGCCGTCCAGCTTGGGCAACATCAGATCGACAACAGCAACATCATAGGGTTCCGTCAAAGCCAGGTGCAGGCCGTCCTCTCCAGTGGCGGCGTGATCAACAGCGAAACCGGCTTCTCTGAGGCCATTAACCACAAATTGCGCAATCTTGATGTCATCTTCTACTAAGAGTAACCGCATGGTATTAATTACAACATAAAGAATTAAGGTAAGATTACCCGCAGATTACCATTTGGTAATGTCTGATTTAGAAGTGCCTAAAGTGACACTTTTTTTATAAGCACTTTTTATAGGCTTAAAACTTTACCATCGGGCGTTAGATGCATTTTTGAGACAGGTACTAAAATCCCAGCATCAACTGGAACATGAACATATTTTGTGAGTTGGTCGCCTTACTATCTGATTCCTTTTCATAATTTGAGTATCGATATTCAAAAGAAAAAACGGCATCTGTCAAAAAAAAAAAGTCGGCAACGTCTAAAAGTGAGTAGTTGAATCCGGCAGAAATCTGATACTCCAGAACTTCGTCCTGATCTGCGGGGTTATCATCATCGAAAACGCCATAACGCGTTGCCAGTTGCAATGAATCCAGCGCGTCAAGAGCAATTCCAACAACTGCAGCGCTTTCTTTGTTTTCCGCTCCGTTTGCCCCTTTTTCCCGCTCCAGGGCGGTGACATATTCAGCGTCCAGGCTGAATTTCCAGCAACTTAAAGTAAAAGCGCCACCGATGGACTGGTTGCGGCTGCCATCACCGGGTTCATTATCGTAAAAGGCGCTCAGGGTGAGCGTGTCCTCCAGGGGCTCAAGCGTAATATTGGCGATAAAGGATCTGAATTTATCTTCTTTCTGGCGGCCGGACCTCCATTCGTGGGTATCGAAATTTTGAAGATTTTCAATAACCTGAGGACTTTTATAGACTGAAAGGGAAATGTCCAGCCCGTAAAAATCAGGGCTAACGCCCAGGGTGGCGCCCCACTCGTCGATCTCATATAGATCTTCGGCAAGGGTGCCTTCAATCAGATGGTCTTCGAAAACACCGAATGGCATCACGGTTTTACCGCCGATAAAGTACAGGGGCAGCTGCATACTTTTCAACGTAACGATGGCCTCATCCAGATTTATTTCTCCATTTCCACCTTGCTGGCCGATATCATCTGCAGTGACCACGATTTTGGTCTTGCTCCACTCGTTAAAGAAAACTCGGAGCGCAAGTTCTACCGTGCTCACGTAAAAATCAGAACTGCTGCCACTATTTTCGTCACCAATATCCTCTACGTCGAGATATTCATAGTTAAACTCGAAGCCACCATTGAGCTTGACTTTTTCGCCGAAAATTTCTTGAATTATCGGACTTAACGCGCCTTCCCTTTCTTCCTCGTCTTCTTTTTCTTCTATTTCTTCAATATTCTTTAGCCGTTGTTTAACGTCGTGGTCGCCTTGAAGGTCTTCAGCCCTTGCCGAATTAAGCGGTGATAAAATAAAAACAACCATTAAAAAGAATACAAAACATCCCGAAACCCGTTTGATCGGTTTTGATAATTTTGTTTTTTCTTTTAAGTAAAATGCAGAGTCAAATCTCATTCGGCAAACGGCTTGAGCGCTGAGCGAATTATGTTACGTGTTACCTTAAGGTGAACCTTACGAAGCCCACCTGCACCTCACATATTTCATAATTATTAACGCCATCGGCATACCGGCCTAATCTTATCTATTACAAAATTTTAATCAAATAAATTATCAAAACAAAATTATGTCAAACTTACCTAAACATTATCATTTGATAATGTTTGATTTCTCATAGCAAACGCATAGCGTTAACAATCCTAAAAAAAATAAGGTCTATAACTATATAATTTTATGGATATTTTATTCGATTTGACCGCCTCTCTTTCGGAACAGCGCTACCCATCTTGTAAAATGCTTGACAAATATACAAAGCGAAATTAGTTTAATATTAAACTAATTAACATCGAGGTATTTATGCGAGAGCGATATGAGGGAGGCAAAGAGGAGTCCCGGGCATTAAAGACATATGTAAAGCTGATGAGAGCGGCAGAATCGGTGACCGCCCGTACCCATCGGCACCTGTCTTCGACAGGCCTGACCATCAGCCAGTTTGCCGTGCTCGAAGCGCTCTATCAGTTAGGCCCCCTGTCCCAGAGGGAAATCGGGCAAAAAATCCTCAGAAGCAGCGGCAATATTACAATGGTGATCGACAACCTCGAAAAAAACGGACTGGTAAGGCGTGAGCGCAATGAAGCTGACCGCAGGTTTTTTATCGTTCACCTGACCGATAAAGGATACAACCTCATTAACAATATATTTCCCCCCCATGCCGCCGTAATCGCAAAAGATTTGGGAGTACTGACGGCGGCTGAACAGGATGCTTTGGGGCGTTTGTGCAAAAAACTGGGACTTGGTAAGGAAACCTAAAATTTATACAGGAGGATTCGATGATGAAAGTATGGGTCGTTTTCTATTCAACATACGGGCATGTCTATAAAATGGCTGAAGCCATTGTCGAAGGCGCAAAAACAGTCGCAGGTGCCGAGGTTGAAATTCGACGGGTCCCGGAAACGCTTCCGCAGGAAGTTCTGGAAAAAATGGGCGCAGTGGAAGCCCAGAAAGCATTTTCACAGATACCGGTGTGTACGGTGGATGAACTGGCCCAGGCGGATGCAATTATTTTCGGCACCCCAACCCGATTTGGCAATATGTGCGGGCAAATGCGCCAATTTTTGGATGCCACCGGCCAACTGTGGGCAAATGGTTCATTGGTGGGCAAAGTCGGCAGTGTTTTTACCAGCACGGCCACCCAGCACGGCGGTCAGGAATCTACAATCCTGACCTTTCATGTCACGCTGCTTCATCATGGCTTCATTGTGGTCGGCCTGCCCTATGCCTTCCAGGGTCAAATGCGATTAGATGAAATTACGGGAGGCTCTCCATATGGGGCATCGACTATCGCCGGCGGTGATGGCTCCAGAATGCCCAGCGAAAACGAATTAGAAGCTGCACGCTTTCAGGGTAAACATGTGGCCGGCATTGCATCGAAATTAGCAGTTTAGCAATTCAAATAGGAGAAAAAATGAATAACCAGGCCAGAAAAATAGTCAAGATCGTTGAGCCCCGGTCGGTAACGGAAGGTGCCGGGGTGAGACTCATTAGAAGTATCGCGACCGGCGAGCTGGATCATGTCGATCCTTTTTTGCTGTTCGATCATTTCGGATCCAAGAATCCTGCGGATTACATGAAGGGTTTTCCCATGCATCCTCACCGGGGAATTGAAACGGTAACCTACATGATCAGCGGTCATGTGAACCATAAAGACAGCATCGGCAATACAGGTAGTATAACCGACGGCGATGTTCAATGGATGACATCCGGCCGCGGGATTATGCATGAGGAAATGCCCCAAGCCCGTGAGGACGAAATGGTTGGCTTTCAGCTCTGGGTGAATCTTCCCGCCAGACTCAAAATGACAAAGCCACGGTATCAGAATATTACTTCTGAACAGATACCCCAAATCCAACATGAAGATGGCGTCAAAATCCGCGTCATCGCCGGCGAGGTGGACGGTGTCAGCGGTCCTGTAAAGGAGATCGTCGCCGACCCCACTTATCTGGATATCTCGATTCCGCCCAACAAAATGTTTTCGCAGCCCATCGAAAGGGGTCATGCCGCCTTTGCATATATCTTTGAAGGTGAAGGTTTATTTGACGCAGACGAAACAAAGACTGGAAAACCGATTACCTGCCCGCGCCTGATCGTATTTGGTGACGGCGATTTGGTATCAGCGCATGCTGCGGATCAGGGCGTGCGGTTTCTACTGGTTTCGGGCAAACCCTTAAATGAGCCCATCGCTCGCTGGGGGCCGTTTGTTATGAATACCCAGGCGGAAATAGAGCAGACATTGGAAGAGCTTAAAAACGGAACCTTCATAAGGGAAGGTTAACGCGTTGTTCCGTTGGCCCGTTTAGCGCCTTGTCATGTTTGCCGGTAATTTATTGAGATTGATCATAAATTGGATTAATTTCTTGTCGATCCGGATACCGCGTAATACAATTAATTTGGAATTACATAAATCGATAAACGACTGTTTCATTAAAAATCGAATTGGGATCAGCTGAATGGTTTCTCGAAAAACAATTCAAGAAATTATTATCCTGGTGGGTATCTCGGTAACACTGGCCATGGTCGTTAACTTTCTTTCACCAAGGGGAATTGCCCTGGTCGGGCAATGGAATACATCAAAAGGGGTGATTACCGCCAGCCCAACCGCACCTGAAGAGTGGAAGCCGCAAGAAATTAATAGTGCCGCCCGGGCAAAAGAAATATTTGATAGCGGCAATGTTCTTTTTGTGGACGCCCGGTCGGGGGACAACTATGAAGAAGGTCATATCCCGGCAGCCGTATCTTTGCCGGTGGGTCAATTTGATGAGCAGATCGAATCCTTTCTAAACCGGCATTCAACTGATGCCCGTATCGTCACCTACTGTTCCGGCAGGACCTGCGAGGACAGTCATAATTTAGCCCGGTTGCTCTCCGATGTCGGGTTCACCCATGTGAGCGTTTTCATCGACGGCTTCCCGGGCTGGGAAGCGCAGGGTTTTCCAATTGAGTAATCCGCGACAATCCATATTCAATAACAGCTGGATCGAACTGGCGGCCCGCTGGATTCTGGGCCTGACTTTTATCTACGCCAGCTTACACAAGATTCTAGCGCCGGCGGATTTTGCCAAAATTATTTACGGATACAACCTTTTCCCGGAAATTTTTATCAATTTGATTGCCATTATTATTCCCTTCCTGGAACTCGTCACCGGATTCGCCCTAATTATCGGCTTCTATCCGCGCTCAGCTGCCATCACCATTAACGGTCTGCTTCTGGCTTTCATTGTCGCGTTGACCATCAATCTGATCCGCGGCCATGAATTTGATTGCGGGTGTTTTTCCGCCGGACAGAGCGGATATTCCCGCTCACCCAAAGTGACGCTGATACGGGATATCATTTATTTTGTCTTCGGTCTGCAGATTATTCTATTTAAAGGTAATCGCAGAAACTGCTTTGGCGGTCTCATTTCCGGGTAGTTGTTTTTATTTCGAACTTAAAGGTGGGAAAAATACAGATGAGTGATCTAATTTGCTATTGTTTTGAATATACAAACGAAGATATCAAACAGGATTTCATCGCTAACGGCCGTTCGCTAATCATGGAAAAGATCACGGCTGAAAAGAAAATGGGCGCCTGTCAGTGCACACTCAAGAACTCCGGCGGCAAATGATGTTTACCGGACGTTCGCCGGGTTGTGAACGAAGTAAAGGGCCAATAGACAGTTTAAAGCATAAAATAATTATTTGTGCTTTATTGAAGATAATCTAAATGAAACGGATCAGCATATAATCTCATGCAAGTGCATAAATTCTGGGAAATGATAATACTCGATGATTCATTACAGGCACTTAAGGACCGTTTCAACAGCCACCGGCAAAGCCCCCGGTTTTTAGCCTTGCTTTCTCCGACCTGACCCGGTTGAAGTGTGCAGGGCGCCCGGGCGGTGCAAGCATCGATTATCAATAAATTCCCGAATGCCGATATCTGTATCAGCATCGTCTGGATCAAAAAGCTCTCGGGCGACTCTGAGCAAACGGCCAAAAAAGCGGCCGCAATGTTCAAAGACCATCGGGTGGCTCACTTTTACGATTCAAACAAACGCTCCGGTAAAGCCATCGCAAACCACCTGGGCTGGAACGGACAGGTCGCGTGGGATATTTACTTGTTTTATGAATCTGGTGCTGAATGGACTGACGCTCCGCCCCGACCGATCAACTGGATGCATCAATTAAAAGATAGCTGGGCTGACAAAACGCATTTTCGCACGGGGGATGGCCTGGTAAACGAAATTCTGAATGCCACGACAAAGCTTTTAGGCGGAGCATAAATCCACTAAAGCGTACCAGATATCTAATCTCTTAATTCTTTAAAAATTTCAGTGTATTGCATAATTTTTATCCACCCTGCCCGGTTTTCCCCTCTGGATTCCAAATCTTTCCAATAGCCTTTTGACCCAACATTTTTTTGTAGGTTGCTTTTTTCTTGACAAAAGAATGTGTTTATTTTAGTATTCAATTAATCTATTGAATACTAAAGGAGAATGGAATGAAAAATCCAAATCGTGCCTTTAAAGATGCGATTTATGAACAGTTTGCCCGCATCGGAAAATCGGTTTCCAGCCCGAAGCGATTGGAACTGTTAGACCTGCTTTGCCAGGGTGAGCGCACGGTCGAGGTTCTGGCGAAGGAGTCGGGCCTGACCATCGCCAATACCTCCCAGCATCTGCAGGTTCTGCGGGCCGCTCGCCTGGTGGAGGCCGAAAAAGAAGGATTGTTTGTAATCTACCGCCTTGCCGATCAAACCGTCTGTGAATTCTTTCGCGCCATGCGCGTGCTCGCTGAGAGCAGACTGGCAGAGGTTGAACAGATCAAGCGTCGCTTCCTGGAGGGAAGAGAAGGAATGGAACCGGTAGATCGAGAAGCGCTCCTAAAACTCGTCCGCGAAGGCGCGGTGACCGTCCTGGATGTCCGCCCGGTCGAAGAATACAACGCCGGACATATTCCGGGAGCCTTATCCATCCCCCTTAAGGAGCTAACGCTGCACTTGACCGAGCTACCTCACGACCAGGAAATCGTCGCCTACTGTCGGGGTCCTTACTGCGTGCTTTCGATTCAGGCTGTCGAGATGCTGCGCGCCAAAGGTTTCCACGCCGTACGCCTTGAAGAGGGAATCCAGGACTTGCGGGCCATGGGATTTCAGATTGCTGAGGGTGAAGATGCGCAATAAAGCCATCGCATCACGGCAGCATTGTCAGCGTATGAATGAACCTATTAAAAATCGATTTTTAATCAAGTCAACAACTACAGAGTATCGTCAATGAAAGGTCTAAGCAAAGCTTTATTCGCCCTGCTGGCCGTAGCGATCACGATGGGTGCTCTCTGGCACACCAACCGAGTTGTACCGCCAAAGAAGGCTACCTGGGATGATGTGCGGGCCGAAGCCACCCATGGCGGTTATCAGCTTATGAGCACGGATGAATTATGGAAGCATTATTCGGTAAAACCGGAATCCCTGCTTTTGGTGGACACCCGCCAGGAATGGGAATACCGCACCGGCCATATAAAAGGCGCGCTGAGTTTCCCGATAGAACCGACCTGGGTGTCGCGCTGGCGCAATAAAGGCCCACTGGAAAAATTTTTAGGACCGGATAAGAACCGCTTGATCGTTTTTTACTGAGCGGGGCTGGCATGAGTCCGCAGCGACTCGGCGGCCCGTGTGGCCGTAAAGCTCGGTTATCAAAATGTCTTTCGCGATCCCCTGGGCTATCCCGAATGGAACGCCAGGGGCCTGCCGGTAGATAGTTCCCCGGCCGGACTTTCTGAACTATCCCTTACGCCACAAGACTCAAGACCCTTACAGGGCTGGGCGATGATCTGGACCCTTTTGGGTATCTTTGCAGGCGGTATCGCCCTGAACCTGACACCGTGCATCTACCCTTTGATTCCCATTACGGTTTCCTATTTTGGCGGCCAGAGCGCCCGGGGTCAGCGAAAACTGGTGATCCACGGGGCCTGTTGTATTGGTGGTCTGGCGATCACCAATTCTGTGCTCGGAGTGATTGCGGCCCTGACCGGAGGCCTCCTGGGGAGCACGCTGCAACACCCAATCGTGCTGGCGCTGGTGGCAGCGGTCCTGATCTTTTTTGCCACCAGCCTCTTTGGTTTATGGGAATTACGAATGCCACATGGTTTGACACAGGCCGCGTCAAAAACCTGGACCGGCTATTTTGGCAGCCTATTTATGGGCATGACATTGGGGATTGTCGCCTCTGCGTGTATCGGGCCGTTTATATTAGGATTGCTGACCTGGGTCGCCACCATCGGAAACATATGGATCGCGTTTTTAATCTTCTTTACCTTGAGCCTCGGCCTGGGCCTGCCTCTTTTTTTCCTGGCCCTGTTTTCAGGACAGCTGAACAAACTTCCCCGTTCCGGTGAATGGATGCTGTGGGTCAAGAAGCTTTTGGGTTGGATTCTGATCGGCATGGCAGGCTATTTTATTCAGCCACTATTACCCGAAACAGCGCAAATATTTTTGCTGGCCGCCGTAGCTTTGGCAGCGGCATTGCACCTGGGCTGGATTGACAGGACGCGGGCCGAGTTTCGCGGATTTGAGTGGCTCAGAACCGCTGCAGCCATCGTAGGCCTGATCATAGCCACTTTTCTTATCGGTTCATGGGTAATGCGAGGCCCCGGCGTGACCTGGCATCCCTACTCAGAGCAGGTATTGGCGGAAGCACAAAGACTACAAAAACCGGTGATCCTTGATTTTTATGCCGACTGGTGCGCACCCTGCCGCGAGTTGGATGAAGTCACACTTCATGATCCTGAAATTGTTAAGCAGGCCCAGCGTGACATTGTTATGATCAAAGTTGATCTTACCCGAAAAGACAATCCGATTCACGAAAGACTATTAGATCGATACGGGGTCAAAGGTGTGCCCACGGTTGTGTTTTTAGACCGATGGGGAAAAGAACGGCGCGATCTGCGCCTGGTGGATTATCTGCCGGCGGATCAATTTTTAATCCGCATGGCAGAGGTTAGAAAAATGTAGGAGACAGCAAGCAGCAATTTTATTTTCAGGCCTACACCCAAATAAAGGAGGATTTCATGCTGAAGATCAGATTTTTCCTCAACGAGCCCAAAGGGAAGACATGAAATAATCTGGAGGAAAGGACGCCCAGGCTGGGCGAAAAGTATGACATTGAAATCGAAACTATATCCAAGCCCAAAGAGGAATATAATTTCAACGCGTATCTCGAACTGGGACTCCCGAAAGCTCCGGCCGTTATGCTTGGTGATGAGATCGTCGTGAAGGGACCCGACGCCTCCGAAAAGAATCTGGAAGCGATGATCTGTAAACACCTTGGAATACCTGCACCGGAAACGCAGAAAAAAGGAATTCTTAGCCGTTTATTTAATAAGTGACTCCTGACTGGGTTGCAATAAAGTACGATTTTAATAAGTTGCAAAATCATGCACACTGAAAATGCAATACGGATAGGCGTTTTCTTTTTTAGTTTTGCCCTCGTAGCGCTCTGGGAACTTTTGGCCCCGCGCCGCGGTTTGGCCGTTTCCAAAAAAGTTCGCTGGATCAGCAACCTGGGCATCACCTTCATGAACCCCTTGCTGGTACGCCTGTTGTTTCCGGTTCTGGCCGTAAACATGGCCCTAAAAGCCCGGGAGCGCGACTGGGGTCTTTTAAACAATTTTGATCTGCCATACTGGCTGGATATCGTGGTCGGAATCGTTGTGCTGGATCTGGTTATCTACCTGCAACATGTGATGTTTCATGCAATTCCAATTTTGTGGCGCCTGCACATGGTGCATCATGCCGATCTGGATTATGATGTGACCACCGGCTTGCGTTTTCATCCCATAGAGATTATTCTATCCATGAGCATCAAGTTGTCGGTTGTGGTCATCTTTGGTCTTCCGGCTGCGGCTGTCCTGATATTTGAGGTTCTGTTGAATGGTGCGGCCATGTTCAATCATGGAAATATCCGTCTGCCGTTAAACCTTGACCGCATAATGCGCTACTTTATTGTTACCCCCGATATGCATCGTGTGCATCACTCCGTGATTATCCGCGAGGCCAACAGCAACTTTGGCTTCAATCTGCCGTGGTGGGACCGGTTGTTTGGAACCTATTGCCACCAGCCGGCTAAAGGCCATGCCGGCATGACCATCGGGTTGTCGCAATTTCGTGACCCCGGAAAGTTGACATTACCATGGTTGTTAGTTATGCCCTTCGTCGGCGATCCGGGTAAATATCCAATCAACCGTCATTGATAGGCTTATACTTATGGAAATCCAATTTGACTCTCGAGACACAAAGAAAATTCAAAAAGGTATTTTAAAAAAATATAAGAAAGTTGCCAAAAGTCCGGATGGCCTTTTCAAGTATTCTACAGGTCGAGCAGGGCTCGAGGTATTACAATACGATTCCGATTTTATTCAAGCGCTGCCTGAATCCGTGGCAGCTTCCTACTGTGGGGTTGGAAATCCCTTTACATTAGGACCGCTAAACGAAGGAGAGGCCGTCCTTGATATCGGCTGCGGATCTGGTGTTGATACTATCTTTGCTGCGAGAATTACAGGCCCCAATGGAAAGGCGCTGGGTATCGATACGACATCCGAAATGTTAAAACGGGCCAAAGATAATCTGAAACTAATGCATCTTAAAAATGTTTCCTTTGAGGAGGCATCCGCAGAGAATTTGCCGTTCCCGGACGAAAAGTTTGATGTCGTCATTTCAAACGGGGTTTTTAATCTCGTTCCACGCAAGTCAAAAGCCCTTTCGGAGGTTTTCCGGATTCTCAAACCTAAAGGGCGCTTAATGATCGCAGATCAGATCTTAATAGGGGAGTTACCAAAAGAAAAGAAACAAATCATAAAAAGCTGGTCCCGCTGAGAGGGCGGGGCGATACCGGGAAAGGATTTCCTGGCAATGCTCAAAAAGGCCGGCTTTGCGAATGCTGAACTGGTCGAAAAAACGGGTTTCAACAGTTCCCCGGCTACAGAAGGGGTATTAATCCGTGCCGGAAAATAAACCATATTAAACCTGCAAACTAAATAAAAAAGAAGGAAGCAAATTATTTCATGAGCTTGCAAGGGAAAGTTGTTCGCAGTTCTATCGTGATTTTTTATTTATTCATCGGGCTCGAAATCATCATCATGATCAGCCCCTTTGCGGCCTATTTCTATGCCGGATATGGCCCGTTACTCAACGCGCTCTATGCTTTTCCGGCCACTGCCTGGTTGACCGGCTTTTTTTTGCCCCATGCCGTCGTCTCCAAAAGCAGTCTTCTCAATTTTGTCAACGGTTTTGGTCGGACCCTGTTCTCCCTTGGAATTCTTGCATTTTTGATCGGAGCTTTCCAGGTTTACGCGGCCAAGTTTCGCCGCAAAGGTGTGGTGACCGGAATTCTGTATCGATGGATTCGCCATCCCCAGTATCTGTTTCTCGCCATCGCCGGATTGGGCCTGCTCCTGTTCTGGCCGCGCTTTTTTATCCTGATTCTGTATGTCAGTATGTTATTTGTCTACTATCTGCTGGCACGGTATGAGGAACAACGCATGCTGGTAAAGCATGGGGAAAGCTACCGCGCGTACATGCAGCACACGGCTATGTTTCTCCCGGGTGAGCCGGGCGGCAAAATTTTTCGTTCTCTGTTCGGTTGGATCCGTTCGAAAAAACTGGCGCTGTGGCTGGCTTATGTGTTCTTCCTGGTGCTGTTTACTGCGGGGGCGTTTGGTCTGCACGGTTATACAGTTTCCAAAACATCGATAATATACATTCCCGAAAAAAAGCTCACAGCGGTTTCGGTAATTCCGCAGACGGATGAATCGATGCAACGTATTATCGACAGCGCTTTTCAGGACAGCGCCGTTTCCGCCGCGATCGAAAAATTACAACAGCAGGGGCACAAAGGGTTCATGGTACATATCATGCCCAGGCAATACATGATGCAGGCTCTTTTTGCCCAGCCCGATAGATCCGTTATGCGCATGCGGTCCAGGCGGTCGTTTGGCGCTGTAATCGGGTTTATTTTCCCATTTTTAAGTCACCGCGGTCACAATGAGATGATGGGCCTAACGGGAAATGGCCCCATGCGGCTGATTTTCTCTCAACTGACCTGGCCGAACGGGAAGCACGCTTCAGGCAACGAAGCGCTGGCCTTCACGGTCAAACACTTACCTTTGCTACGGATGGATGTGGATACCGCCAATGGCAAAGTGCTCAATGTTGAACCCACGGCACCGCGGAACTACTGGGGCCAGATGCCCATGCCGGTATTCTGAATCCGGAAAAATTTACAAGTAGACAATGTAACCTTTTCCCAAATTGCGGTTCAATATAAACTTTGTGAATTGCATTCGAAAAAGTTAAGAACTGGAAGGGTATTGCGGAAACAGGAGAATTAATCAGCGCCTTGGACAAATTAATAAAATTTATTGATTTCTGGATTGAGCGCCTGTCAAAAGCGGGCAGCCTGGCAACGGATACCGAAGAACAGCGCCTACGCAAAGCCGTCTTGATATTTTTGGCAGTTATCTACACCATTGCGGGGATCGTCTGGGGCTTTGGATATTTACTCCTCGGCCTCCCGGTGTCGGGCAGCATTCCCTTAAGCTATTCGTTTATTTCAGCGGCAAGCCTGCTGTACTTTTTTAAAACAAAGCATTATAAATTTTTCTGCCGCAGCCAGCTGACACTCATTTTAATCCTGCCCTTTATCCTCCAGTGGAGTCTCGGAGGCCTGACCGTTTCCGGTGCGGTCGTGCTCTGGTCGATCCTTGCGCCAATCGGTGCTTTAATGTTTGCCGGTACCACCCGATCAATCCCCTGGTTTATTGCCTATGTCCTGATAGTGGTTATTTCAGGCCTCCAAACCGGCGGCAGCAGCTGGCAACAGGGCACGCTTCCGAATACCCTTGTCCTTTTTTCATTTGTAATGAACATCGCTGGCGTTTCTGCGATCGTTTTTGTTCTCCTCAGATATTTTGTACATGCCCGCGAGCGGGCCATGGCCGCCCTGGACAAAGAGCATCAGCGGGTTCGCCATTCACTTTCATTGGCCATGGAGGTCCAGCAAAATCTACTGCCAAAAGCGAATCCGCAAATTGACGGCTTGGATATCGCCGGAAAAAGTATCTACTGTGATGAAACCGGGGGCGATTATTATGATTTTCTGGAAGTCGGGAGCCCCGCGGAGGGAAAAATCGGTGTGGTCGTAGGAGATGTATCGGACCATGGTATTCCATCAGCTCTTCTAATGGCTACGGCGCGTGCCCTTATCCGACAGCGGTGTTCTGCTTTCGGCCGCATCGACCGGGTCGTTTCAGATGTGAACCGGCAGCTTGCCAAAGACGTCAAAGACTCGGGTCGTTTTATGACCTTATTTTATACCGAAATCGAAAGACCGAATAACACCATACGATGGGTAAATGCCGGGCATGAACCCGCCATGATTTATGACCCGGATACAGATACCTTTAGCGACCTTAATAGTGGCAACAACTTAGCCTTGGGGGTTTTTGAAGATACCGAGTTCAAGGAAGCACAAAAGGAAATTGCACCGGGACAAATCATCACTATGGCCACCGACGGCATCTGGGAAGCACGCAATCCAAAAGGCGAGATGTTCAGCAAGGATCGGATTCACAAAATCATCCGCCGCAATGCGACAAAAACCGCAAACGATATCCAAAATGCGGTCCTGGATTCATTGGAGCGTTTTCGGAAAGACGTTAAACTCGAAGACGATGTGACACTGGTGGTGATTAAAATTACAGGTTAGAGGATTGGCCTCAACCTGTCGAGAGCCTCACGGTCGTGCGATTGGAATGCTGAACGCCGGCCCGCATCATTCTGCCAACCACTAAATGATGAAAAGGGCGAATCAGATTAAAATATGCCGGACCGGTCCAGTGCTTGTAGTGAATGATTGTCGCCACATGAAACCGCTTGCCATGATCGCCCAAAGACTCAACAGCGACGCAGAAATACGCTCTTAAATGCTTATCCTCGGGCGTTTCTGCAACCCAATAGTGTTTTTCTTTTGCCATCCTCACTGTGAAGAAGGTCACCGCTTCACCCACCACAAACGAGACATCTTCCGAAGTCAGTTCGGGAAGTGCTTCCGGCGCCGGATGCCGATACAAGCCGAGCAGTTTAACAAGAATGGCACGGATGCGATACAGAAACAAAATCCACCCGGGATAATAGGACAGCATTGAGGCAATGAACCGGCGCAAAGAAGTTTGCCCCTCTACTGTCTTTACATCAATATAGTTTGATCCTTTGAGCAGTTGGGCGATATCTGGAATTTCTCTAATGAAGTTCATTGGGGCGGTAGCGTCATTACAAAAGTTCTGGCCTTAATCAGCCAGAATTTTAATTTCTCGTCTGTTTTAAATCCCCGCCCTTCCACCATCACCCAGCCTTTCATCGGTTTTCCGGTGATATCAAAAGGCTTTGTATAGGACTGTTTTAATGCTTTGGCCGACTCTTTTTCTCCCAATCGCAGAATGAGGTAATCTTTGTAAACACCGCAGACCATATTCCCTTTCAACCGGTGGCAAACACCGCCAAACATTTCCTTTGCATCGGAATTTTTCCAACGGGATACAACCTTGCGGATGCGGGCATCAATCTCTTCAGTGTACGGCATAGATCCCCCCTTTGTATTTTTTCAAGAAACCAGAAGCCAGTCGCCAGTCGCCTGACACCTAAAATACAACCGTATTTTCTAAATTACATACGGGACGCAACACTATGATTGTTATCATTAAAAGCTGGCTTGCAGTGTCTTGAATAATTTTTCGATATCGTGTTCGGTGTTGTACAGGTGCGGAGCAATCCGGATGGAATTGCCCCGCACACTGACATAAATTTGGTTGTGTGACAATCGCTCCACCAAATCAGCGGGGACGCCTTCAGGGAAGCGGATACCCAACAGATGACCGGCACGCAAATGGGGTGGTGCTACATTCAAGCCCAGCGCCGTCGCCCGTTGAGCAATTTCTGCGGTCACGGCAGATAGGGTGGCGGCGATTTCAGGTACCTGCCAATCACAGATCTGTTTTAATGCGGCAAAGGCCATGGGCATCAGCGCAAAGTTGCTGCGCTCGCCGACATCAAAGCGTCTCGCGCCGCTTTGAAAATCATCGCGGTAGTTCACCAGTCCGGCAAAATCTTCGCTATGTTTTCGATTAATCCAATTGTGCTCCAATGGTACCCCATCATGATAGTCGGGTTTTACATACATGAAACCCAGACTGTAAGGGCCCAAAAGCCATTTATAGCTGGCGGCGATAACAAAATCGGGCTGTACTTCAGAAACTGAAAACGGCAGGGCGCCCAGTGACTGGGTCGCATCTATGACCAGCGCGGCATTCATCTCTTTACAGCGACGACCCAATTTAACCAGATCAATGATACTCCCATCGGTCCAGTGACAATTGGCCACCGCGACCACGGCCGTATTTTCATCGATACGGTTTAGTAAGGCTTCGGTCCAATCGTCATCTTCGGGACGCACGACGGTCTTAAGTTCGGCGCCCTTCTCTCTTGCCAGTTCGCGCCAGGGATAAACATTGGATGGAAATTGATCTTCCAAGACAACGACAACCTGATTCGCTTCGAGCTTCACATTCTTTGCTGCGACTGAAACACCATAGCTGACAGCCGGAATGAACGCAATGTCATCTGTCCGGGCTTCGATAAGCCCGGCAAACAAACTGCGCGTTTGTTCGGTTAGGGTGAAAAAATCCGCTGCCGTCAAAAGCCAGGGATTCTCCTTGCCGGAAACACTTTTATGGCCCGCCTCGGTAACGCTGCGAAGTTGTGGCGATAAATAGGCACAATTCAGATAGGTGATATCTTCCGGAATGTTAAACAGATGTTTTTGATTGGGTATCATTTGCCATTATCCTTTTTAGGTGTCAGTTCCTGGGTTCAGGGTTCGGGCTTCCGATCCGCAGATTATGCAAATCACCAGAAGATTGCTTTGAGCATTATTTTTGACTTGTCGTTTTCCGGCCTGAATGGTCCTCCAGGGGCTCTGACTTGTCGTTTTCCGGCTTAATCTGGCAGGACCATTAAGGAGGGAAACTATAGTAATTACGACTTTTATAGCATATTTGCGGGACGAGAGACCAGTATACATAAATTTTCGGGCAGCCAGAACTTATAGGCTCATCTGGGCCGCAACCTTATGGGACCGCCCGATAAAAATCAATAAGATTCAAATTGGATTTATTGACATTTGGAATTACGGAGCTTACCTTAACGACGATTATACGTGTCAGAACTGAAAACCTGCCGGCGCTAAGCCGGCATAAACGGAGATAAACCAATGGCTTTTGAAACCAAGGAACAGGTATTGGAGCGGGTCCTAGAACAAGAGAAACCAAAATGTCCCCATTGCAGCGAAGAAATGAGCATATGGGAAGTGCCATCGATTACCGTCGGCGACGGCCTCGGATGGGGAACCCCTTACCTGTTTATCTGTTTTAACAACAATTGCACATGCTACCAGCAGGGTTGGGATCACCTGAAGAAAAACTATGCTCACACCGCCTCGTACCGCTGTATGAACTATCCGGGCACAAATCAATTTGAAGTGATCCCCGTATTCAGCGATATGGGCGGCAAGGGACAAATTATCGATGATCAGGTGCTGGCTGAACAGGAAGCCTTAAAAGAGGCCATTAAGAAAGGATTTTCAATTCTGGCAGACTGCTATGTCAATAATGACGGCCCGCAGGTTCTTAGAATCCTGATGGACCCAACCGAGCCGGCACGGGTGAGGTTAAAAGCAGCGGAAATGATCGGAGACATTGGTGAGCCCGAGGCCATTGAGCCCATCAGAAATGTAAAATTCGGCAATGAGATTTTTCAGAAAAAGGTCGAGGACGCCGTCACGAAGATTCATCAACGCTATTTTACCCGGGAATGCCCTTTTTGTGCTGAAATTGTTAAAAAAAGGGCGAAGGTTTGCAAGCATTGTAGCAAGGACATCAGTGGCGCATAGCGCCACGATCGCTTCGCTCAAGGCAAAAATACGCCTAGGACCCATCCAGCCCATCCAACGAATAAACTTAAAAATCTGCTAAATCAGCTGCCATTGGTTAAGCGCCCTTAAAAAATTCACGTTTAGGAAAAAAATATTCAAGATTTTTGTAAAATAACCGATTCTTATAACTATGGAAAAGCTAGATCGCAGAAAATTCCCGAGAGTGAAAATATTTAACCCGATTTCTTATGATTGTATGGATAAGGAAGGAATTCTGATAGATCAGAATATGGGGATTGCGCTGGATATCAGTCAAAATGGAATCCTTTTGGAAACAGCAAAAATAATTGAGTCAAAAAATATCTTTTTATTATTCGTCGATCTGGAAGATAAGCTGATAAAAATCGTTGGTCAGGTGATATTTTCCGTCAAGAAAAAGGATGGAAAATTCAAAACCGGCATCAATTTCAACGGAAACTCCGAAGAAAACATTCACTTTGCAAAAAATCTAATCCAAGGCTACCATTATTATAAACCCGATATCGTTCTCGAAGCAAGTGCACACGTCTAGATTTAAATTCCCTATTAATTTCAAATTGTTAGTCGAAAAAACCATATCGGCTTGTTCTAAAACCCGATAACATTCAAGCCTGTGTCTGCCGTGTGTTTTCTAAAGCTTCAAACAAATTGACAGATACGCCACCAGGTAATATATATTTTGTAGCCGGGTTAGTTTACCCATTCTTTGTTTCCAGGCCGCCGAACCCAACTCGCCCGGATGAAAGGTTGCTTATGATTGGGGAGATAGATTTCAAGAAAGCCTACCAGGAATTTCAGCCTAAAATTCTTAATTATCTATCCAGGCTGCTGGGACCTCGTGAGGCTGAGGACATGACCCAGGAAGTTTTCGAAAAGGTAAACCGCAAGCTTAAAACGTTTAAAGGAGAATCAAAGTTTTCCACCTGGTTATACCGGATTGCCACCAACGCCGCTTTTGACCGATTGAGATCTGCGTCATTTAAGCATGCATCTCAACACACCTCCTTGGAAAATAGTGCCAAAGCTGAGGATAAAAACGTCTGGCACAGTCAAAGAGAGATGACGATAGACCAAAATGTTATCCGCAAGGAGATGAGCGCGTGCGTCAGGGAGTATATCGAGAAGCTCCCGCCCGACCATAGGGCGGTTTTAATTCTCAGCGAAATTGATGGATTTAAAAACAAAGAGATCGCCGATATCCTTCAGATCTCCCTTGAAAATGTAAAAATAAGGCTCCACCGTGCAAGGGCCGGTTTAAAAAAAGAGCTGGATAACGGCTGCGATTTCTACCAAAACGAGCAGGGCACGCTTGCCTGTGACCGCAAACCCATATCAATTATGCCTAAAAAGCCCGACTAAGCCTACCCCTTACTTGCCATCATCCAATAGTCTGCGATTTGTTTGCGACTCTATATCCACTTTAACAAAATTTAAAAAATTTTCCTTAAATTGTATCCTTTTGCGGCTTTCCTCCGTCTATGCGGTTAAAAAGGAGGTGATATATATGTATGCTGCCGAAGTTTCTAATTTTTCCTTATGGTGGTTATTCCCGCTTGTGATGATCGTTCTTTGTTTTTTGATGATGCGGGGCCGAAAAGGTTCGATGATGTGCGGGTTTGGTTCCAGCGATGAAGACAGTCACCGTATAAATGTTTCTGATTCGGCAAAAGATTTACTCGACAAGCGCTATGCTAGCGGCGAAATAGACAAGGAAGAATACGAAGAGAAAAATAGAATCTTAAATCAGCACAACTGATTTTTATTTTGATCGAATACATAATTTAAATTCTTAAGAATATACGATTATAAGATTACAGGAGGTCTAAAAATGAATTCAGGAGAAAAAGAACACAACATCACGAAATTGCAAACCGCAACGGAAATTCCCCAAATCGTCGACTACAAGGTGACCATGCTAATTGCAGTCGGGGCTGCCATGGCCGCCAACTGTGAGCCATGCCTCAACAAGGTTGTCCCCGATCTCATAGAAGCCGGAGTGGCCGAGGCTGATATTCGCAAGGCCGTGGAAATCGGCCAGTTTGTTAAAGACAAACCGGCTGCCATTATGAAAGAGGCGGCCGATGCGCTCACGGGCACAAACATGTCAGATCCGCAAACATCAGGGGGGTGCCCGGCCGGGGCGTTGAAGCAGCAGGCTGCTGCTGAGGGTATTAGTGCCTAAATGGTTAAAGTCCAAAATCAATGCGAAAAGGTCTTGACAAAGCGGGGGTTTTAACTTATATTTCGATATATGTCGAACTCTCGAGATAATAATACCGAAAAATTTGCCGAAATATTTAAGGCCCTTTCCAACCCGAACCGGCTAAAAATTTTCTTGCGTCTGATTTCCTGCTGCAGCCCGAAAGTGGTTAGCGACATCAGCAGCACTCCTGAACCGGAAAGCTGCGCCTGCGTCGGTGAGCTTGGCCAGGATCTCGGCATTGTGGCTTCCACGATCTCGCATCACATAAAAGAGCTCCGTCAGGCGGGTCTTATCCGCATGGAGCGGCGAGGTCAGAAAATGGAATGCTGGATTGATCCCGAGACGATAGCGGCTTTGCAAGGATTTTTTTTGAAATAAACACCTGTTTGATTTTTTTTAAAAATATTATTCGATAGTTGTCGAAAAGTAAAAATACTTTTTCTTTGTATCCTTTTCCCAACAAGCTACGTCCAAGTTTACAAAAGTGGATGATTTAATCAATTTCAAGGTAAAAGGAGAAAAAATGGTAGACACAAAACAATCAAGATCCAACGACTCAAAGGAGTCCGAGGGCGCCGAATTCAAATTCTGCTGTAGCGATTCTGAAGAAATCTCTCAAATGAAGCGGAAATTTTGTGGCGGTGAAGATGGAACCTTTGATTGCGGGAAAATGATGCAAATGATGCAAAAAATGTGTTGCAGCACCCCTGTAAAGTCGGACAAGCAATAAAAGAATCCGGCATCGGCTCGCTAAAATTGAGCCGGGTTATTGTCGACCGATTTTTAATAGAAACTAAGGAAAGCAGTTGTAATTTTTTTTGATAACAATATTCGATAGTTCTCGAACTATAAAAATATATCGCTATAAGGGAGGCAGAAAATGGAAACCATAAGCAACGAAGACGTCCGCACAAGCGTTATCTCGATTGAAGAAAAAATTCCGGTGTTTAAAAAATTGAGGGCCAAGATCTGCGATAACTGCCCACTGTGCAATCACGCCCGCAAAAATCCGGACTCCAGAATCGGTAAAATACTGCATCACAAATATCACTCTGACAACTGTCCACTGTGGAAAGCGCATAAAGAGATTTATGGGGATGATTAAAGAGGAAAGCTTATAAAAAAATACCAACTAATAACGGAGGTCAAAATGAAAACAATTGATAAAGAAAAAATCAAAGAAAGTGTTCGTGAGAGCTATGCAAAAGTAGCAAAAGCCGGAGGTGTTTCTATCGGGACAATTGCGGCCGCATCCTGCTGCAGCCCATCAGACAATTCTGCTGAAACAAACACGTCAGCTTCTTGCTGCGGCGGTCCTGCGGCTACACCTGAACAATTGTCCGCCGTTATGGGATATTCAAAAGAAGACATCGCTGGCGTTATCGAAGGTGCGAATATGGGACTGGGCTGCGGCAACCCCGTAGCCCTTGCTTCGCTTAAACCCGGTGAAACAGTGGTTGATCTAGGCAGCGGCGGTGGATTTGACTGCTTTCTGGCAGCCAAACAGATCGGTGAGACCGGACAGGTTATCGGTGTGGATATGACACCGGAAATGATTACCAAGGCCCGGAAAAACGTTGATAAAATGGGGACAAGCAATGTAGAGTTCCGGTTGGGTGAAATCGAACACCTACCTGTTGCCGATAACAGCGCGGATATCATCATGTCAAATTGTGTAATTAACTTATCCCCGGACAAATTAAGCGTATATCGCGAAGCCTTCCGTATACTCAGACCCAACGGTCGTTTGGCCATCTCCGACATTGTAGCCACAGCTCCGCTGCCGGATGAAATTCAAAAAGACCTGGCTTTAGTATCCGCCTGTGTGGGCGGCGCTGCAACGATCGAAGATACGGTAAAAATGCTGCAAGATGCCGGTTTTCAGGATATCAAAGTCAAACCAAAGGATGAAAGCCGTAAGCTCATTTCAGAGTGGGCTCCGGGAGTAAATAATAACGCAGGAGAATATGTCGTTTCCGCATATATTGAGGCTGTAAAGCCGTGCTGATTAATTTTCAAACACACAAAAATAATTTTTAAGGAACTCACTATGGAAACGCAATCACTTCGCCAGGAAGTCACCCAGCTCAAAACCGAAAAAGCCGCCCTTAAAGTTAAAAGCAAACTGTTTGAAAATTTTGCGGCCATGGCGCACTCATGCTGCCGGGCCCCCACCGAGGCCGAATGGACAGAGCTGAAAGACACGTTGCAGAAGACCTTGGAATTTTCCATAGATCTGACCCGGGCTGATGAAGGCAGTCTGGTTTTAATCGACAGCAACGGTGTCGTTTCCGACACCCTTAATAGGCCTGCGGGCAACGACCCGAATCATCACTCTCATTCGAGCGGTCGTGTATTAGACCAGGGACTGTCCGCCTGGGTGGGCGACCACCGTCAAATCGGATTAAGCAGCGATACAACTAAGGACGATCGCTGGGTGAAACTCTCGCATCAGACGCAAACCATTCGCTCGGCTTTGGCAGTACCCATCCTTAAAGGCAAAGAATTGCTTGGCATTCTCAGCTTACATCATTCTCAACCGGAACATTTTAGCCCTGAAATGGTTGAACAGATGCAGGCAACATCCGACCAGATCGCCCTGACCCTTGAAAATGCCAGGCTTTATGGAAAATTGGATGAATCTTATCAGTCTTTAAACCGATCTAAACAAGAAATTGAGGCTTATTCAAAAGCACTCGACGATGAACTGGAGAAAGGCAAACAAATACAAAGGGACTTTCTGCCTGACCAAATTCCAGCGCTGCCCGGTTGGGAAATCGCAACTTATTTCGCGCCGGCCAAACAGGTATCCGGCGACTTCTATGATGCTTTTTTATTACCGGGTAAACACCTGGGGATCGTGATTGCGGATGTTTCCGACAAGGGTGTGGGGGCCGCTCTGTATATGGCGCTGATTCGAAGCTTAATCCGTGTTTTTTCCGGGCATATCAGCTTACACGGATTCTCCAATTTTTCGGTTAACAACGGCTTAATTGAGTCGGTAGGGCCGCATCCGGCAACCGCTGATCAGCTAAATGCACTCAATGCGGTCAAGCTTACAAATGACTATATTGCCCATGAGCACGGTAAAGAAGGCATGTTTGTTACGCTGTTTTTTGGGGTCATAAATCCCGATAACGGTGTGCTGGCATACATCAATGCCGGGCATGAGCCCTTATTTGTGGTCAATTCAGCCGGCGCAAAGCAGCGGCTTAAACCCACGGGACCTGCCGTGGGGATAACGCCCGATATGAAATTTGAGATCCGGCAGGTTCAAATTGAACCCGCAGATATTTTGATCGGCTATACTGATGGCGTGACCGAAGCCCTCTCTGCAGACGGGAAATTTTTTACCAAAAAGCAACTGTTATCCGTTTTGGAGCAGCCTGCCGATTCGGGCTCCGATCTAGTAAACCGCATTAAAACGAAAGTGTTCAATCATATTCAGAACGCTGCACCCTCAGATGATATTACCATGCTGGCCGTGCAACGCTTACAACAACAAATGAGCTAAAATTAAAAATGATCTAAAATGCCTAAAATTATGGTTTCGCTCGCGATTTTTTAGCCAGATTTGACTTTAGACTCCCATATCTGATAATCCTTCGATTATATTCTAAAATTCAAATTCTTGGCCTTAAGCGCTAAGGCTCAATTCAGCACTTATCGGCTATTTAAGACTTTAACGGCGTCGACCTTGCCCGTTATTATACCAAAGGTCATTTGAGCTTAAATTAGAAGTGGTTTCAAAGCCTCAGATCAGGTTCAAGGGCAAGGCGCAGGCCGATCGAGAAAGCGCAGCATACATGGGTATGTGAGCATTTATCGGAGGCCTGCAACGCAGCCATTGGGCCTTAGATGGGGTTTTGAAACCACTTCTAGAGGAATCCCTATGCCCGGTGGGTACCGCAAAATTGCATGCCATCATCGAAACCTGGCAGGCGTGGCTGTGATCCTGGTGTTTATGACCTGTGGGGGGATTCCGGGGCCCGTTGCTGCAGCTCCGGCTGAACCGATTCTCCAGCTGACACCGGATATAGATCGCTATTTCCTGGGTCCCTATCTGGCATACCTGGAAGACCCGCAAAAAAAGTTGACCATCGATGATGTGTCTGCACCGCAAATGTCGGCCCGCTTTGTAAAGCATACAGGCAAGATGCTCAACCTGGGTCTCAATTCTTCCGCTTATTGGATTCGTTTCACCGTAGACGCATTCGAAAACCAAATTTCACAGGAAAAGTGGCTGCTGTATTTCGGCTGGCCCAATACAATAGATTATGCCACCCTCCACATGCCTAAATTCCCTGATGCCGGCTGGTTTGCAAAGGAGGTGGGGCGCATTTTGCCGACCGGCCCCGACCCACAGCCAAGCACTCCGGCCGCCTTCCTGCCCCCTGAAAGCTTTATTCAACCCGTAACCTTCTATCTGCGGGTGGAGAGCTCAGAAGCCAAGCTCATCCCTTTGCAAATCTTAACCGATAAGGCCTACCAGGGCGCGACCCGGGGGCGATCGTTATGGTTCGGCGTCTATTACGGCATCATGCTGGCCATGTTTTTATACAACCTCATTTTGCTTGTTCTGCTGCGCGAACTCAACCGGCTTTATTACCTGGCCTATATGATTTTTATGAATCTGGTGTTCCTGGAGTCCAATGGCCTGTTGTGGGAACATTTTCAAATTGGAATTCACCTCGGTCAGGTTCTGGTATTGGTCTTTATTTCCCTCACATTTTTCTGGGCCAACTTATTCGCCAAGTCCTTCTTAATCACCGGAAAGCACGCTCCTGTTTTTGATAAATTATTGTCCGCTACCGTGGTTTTGGCCCTTGTCCTGGCGGCAATGGTTCCGTTGGTGAATCTAGTCTGGATGACGGTGGCCATCAGCCTCCAGTCCATAGTGGTCCCGCCGATATTCATGCTCGCCGCCCTGATTTGCTGGCGGCGCGGGTTCCGGCCGGCGCGATTCTTCCTGCTCGCATTTGCATTTCTGGCGTTGAGCGTCATGTATGAAGCTTCGGCAATTTTCGGTGTGTTGCCGTATTTAACCCCGTACAGCGGACAATTCGGTTCAGCGATCGAGGTCATTCTTCTCCAGCTGGCCTTAGCCGACCGCTTCAGAAACCTGAGCCTGGAGCATGACATGATAAAGCAGTCCCTCGATCTGGCCCGTGAAGTCCAGCAAAACCTTTTGCCCCATAAAAATCCGCAGATGGAAGGGTTGGATATCGCCGGTCGCAGCATTTATTGTGATGAAACCGGGGGCGATTATTATGATTTTATTATCAGTGATACGGGTGAAAATGGAAAACTCGCTATTGCCATCGGCGATGTCTCCGGACATGGCATTTCCTCTGCCTTGCTGATGGCCACGGTGCGCTCGTCTTTACGGCAGCGCTTATCACAACCGGGGAGTGCCGGCGGGATTATCTCCGATGTAAACCGCCAGCTGGCTCAAGATGTGGAGGATTCGGGCCAATTTATGACCCTGTTTTACCTGATGATTGACCCGACAAAAAAACACCTCCACTGGGTGCGCGCCGGACATGACCCGGCCATTTTTTATGATCCGGGCACAGACACATTTGAGGAGTTGGGCGGATCCGGCGTCGCACTGGGTGTGATGGAAGATTCGGTTTTCAAGGCGTATACAAAAACAGCTTTACGTAAGGGGCAAATAATTTTTCTCAGTACGGACGGGATCTGGGAGTCACGCAACCCAAAAAGGGAGATGTTCGGCAAAAATCCCATCTGCGATATCATTCGCAAAAATTCATCCTTAAGCGCAAACGAAATCCTCAACGCCGTGTTAGAATCTTTAAAACATTTTCAACAAGGCGCCAAAATAGAAGATGACATCACATTGGTGGTCATTAAAATCAAAGATTAATCGATATTTATAAACATGGATATGCCGATCTTTTCGCTTAAGATCAGCCTGTCTCACTGATACAGCCCTGCTTTATTTCTTCAGCTCTTTTTCAGCTTCTTCTTCCTGCTCCTGGGACATGGCAAGCGCAGCGGCAGCACCTGCCTCAATCAGTTTTTGTTTGACACATAAACGTGTCTTTCTCTATAGTCGATCTTAGCAATCAGGTTCCTTTACCTATCATTCAGTTCCACGCCCGTTTTCGTCAGAAAAGCCGATCTAATTATTCTGCAAGTTATAGCTCGTCCCAATCAAATCAAAAGAAAGGAGCGAAAAAAATTAACCCCCATTTCCAAAAAATAGGAGGTCAAAAAATGGAACAAACACATGCGTTGACAAAAAAGGGGATCACGACTCTAGCGGCATTGGCACTGCTGGCTTCTTTAATCATAGCGGGTGCAGGTTGGACAGCTGAATGGCCCAAAGATGTAAACGTGATTACACCCGCCCCGGGGGCCTCGGTCCATATGATCGCAGTGGGTGTAGGCAAAGCCGTGCAAAAACATACCCCCATCGAAAACTGGATTGTGCAGCCACTTGGCGGGCCCAAACTATGGTTGCCCATGATGAGTGCAGGCAAAGCTGATTTTGCCAATCACAATGCCGCGGATATTTTAAACGCTTTTCTGGGGCGCGGGTTGTATTCCAAAATGGGACCCCAGAAAGTTCGCACCGTCATTGCAGGGCATGAGTATATGTTCATGTTCTGGACGACCCCGGATAAAGGTATAAATTCCATCGCCGATTTGAAGGGTAAAGTCGCCTATATAAAATTCAAGGCAAATCCAATGTTTACGCAAATGGCCGAGAATCAGCTGGCCTCTGCAGGCTTGACCTTCGAAGATTTAAAAGCGGTTCTGGCATTTTCAAGCATTAAGGAAGCCATTCGGGGCCTTATTGAAGGTCGCGTGGACGCTATCCTTTATCCGGTTGTCCCCGGAGCGGTCATGCAGATAAATGAGGCTAAAGGGGAGACTAAATTTATTAATCTTACGAAACAGCAGGCTGAATTTGTGGCCGAACGAATGGAAGGATATTATATCCAGGATATCGCCGCGAATGATCCCCGCTTCCGTAATAAAAGCGCGGTGCCCAATGCCATGAATTATCAAAGCGCGATGTTCACTGCGTATAATGAGAATCCGGAAGTGATTTATGGGGTGACGAAGGCGATTTTGGAAAACACAGATGAATTTGCCGATTCTCATCCTTCGGCCAAATACTGGTCCGTGAAACACAAACCGGTCAATCTGGCGGTCCCTTATCATGACGGCGCAATTCGATATTATAAGGAGAAAGGTCTCTGGACCCCGGAGGCACAGGCCTATCAAGAAAAATTATTGAAAAAACAGGCTGAATTGCTGAAAAAGCAATAAGACGGGCAAATTTCTTGCCTATCGGATACGCGTTTGAATTTGTTGGTGATGAATAGAAAAGAGCTAAGATGGATCGGTTTGAAGTAGGTCAGCGGTGGGGAGAGCGGAATTTGAGATCAAAACTGGCGCTCACGGTAGCGGTTATTTGGTCTGCATATACGCTCTCCCACCTCGGCAACCTTTTCTTTTATTTAGGCCTGGTGGTTTACCCCATTACTCACAGGGCCGTCAGCGCTGCGCTCATCTGCATGCTGGTATACCTCCTATTGCCGCCGAAAAAGGGAATGTCAAGGGACACGCTGAAATGGTATGATATTCTGCCCATTCTGGCCATCATTAGCGGCTGTGCATACATCGCCATAAACGCCAACAATTTGGTCGCAGAAGGAAGGCTGATTAGCCATCGCTATGAGATGGTTTTGGCCTCCCTGCTCTTTCTGGCCGTCATCGAAGCCACACGACGGGCAATCGGCTGGACCCTGGCCGTCCTGGTCATTCTCTCATTTTTCTACGCTGTCTACAGTAACCACTTTCCCGGCTTTTTGCGCAGCACGGGCTTTTCATACCCCATGGCCCTGGGCTGGATGTATCTGAGTGCCGAGGGTTTTTGGGGAATGATCATCGGTATCGTCTCCACAATTGTGGCCGGATTTATCATCTTCGGGGGCTTTCTCAGGGCCTTGGGGGCCAGTCAATTCTTTATGGATCTGGCCCTGGCCGCCGCAGGCTCACTGAGAGGCGGTGCGGCCAAAGCAGCTGTCATCGCCAGCACTCTTTTCGGGACCATTTCAGGCTCAACCGCAGCGAATGTGGCCACCACCGGTCAAATCACCATACCGCTGATGAAAAAAACCGGCTATGAAAAAAATTATGCCGGAGCAGTAGAAGCCACCGCCTCCCTGGGGGGTATGTTCATGCCGCCGGTTATGGGCGCAACAGCCTTTCTAATTGCTGAATTTTTAGAAATGTCTTATTGGAGCGTCTGTGTGGCGGCCTTTCTGCCCGCCATCGCCTATTACACGACCCTGCTTGCCCAGGTTGATTTAGAGGCTGCCAAGACCGGCCTCAAAGGTCTGCCGCGGAAAAATTTGCCGTCTCTGAAAAAAACATTGATGGGCGGCTGGCAGTATCTGCTGCCCTTCGCACTCTTGCTGTTTTTTTTGGGGGTTCTACGATATTCGGCTCAGACCTCTGTCATGTATACACTGGCCGCTTTAATTTTGGTGAGTTCCTTTAAGAAAGAAAGCCGCATCACGCCCAAAAAAATATTTTTTGCCCTGGAGGATTCAGCCAGGGGTATGATGCCCATTATACCCCTATGTGCCTCAATCGGGATTTTAGTCGGCGCCATCCAGATGACGGGTGCCGGAACCAAATTTACTTCAGAACTGCTCGACATCAGCGGCGGTAATCTGATGGTTATCTTATTAATGACGGGATTCGCCGCCTTTATATTGGGCATGGGAATGACGGCCGTGGGGGTCTACATTTTAACGGTAGTCATGCTCGCTCCCGCGTTGATAAGAGCAGGTGTAGAACCGATCGCGGCCCATATGTTTCTGTTTTACTTTGGTTGCCTTTCATTTATTACACCCCCCGTATGCGTTGATGCATTTATTGCGGCCGGCATCTCGGGTGGGCATCCATTTAAGACCGGGTTCCGGGCTATGCGGTTGGGATTTGCGGCCTATTTAGTTCCCTGGGCCTTTATATTTAATCCCGGTATTTTGATGATTGGTTCCCCGCTGCAAATCCTGGCGGCATTTTTCTTCGTTACCCTGGGAGCCGTTACCGTGGGCAGTGCTTTTGAAGGTTATCTGTTCACAAATAATAGAAGATGGGAAAGTATACTGCTGGCGCTGAGCGGTATCTGCGTATTTATCCCCAATGTCATAACCCGGGGATTGGGGGTCGGTTTCATCGTCTTGTTCTTGTTGTCACAAATTATGCGCGTAAAAAAATCTAAAACTTAAATGCCGGGAATGTTGCCGCAAAGATAGGGTTATTCAAATCGAAGCGGCCAATAAATACGCCTGAGGAGATGAACATGAAAATCGATATCCATAATCATTTCTATCCCACCCGATTTCTAAAACAACTGGAAAAAGACGGGGCAACCGTCGGCATCAGTGTGGAGACCGATGAGTGGGGGCGGCAAATTCTGGTTCAGCACGGAAACCGGATCGTTACCATCACACCGCCCATGAATGACATCGAGCAACGCTTGGAAGATATGAACCAGATCGGATTTGATATTCAGATTCTGACCTTATCCGCTCCCAGTGTCGATATCTTTCCTGTGGAAATAGGTGAAAGTCTGGCCAGAATCGTTAATGACGAAATTGGCGAAATT
>JAQYWI010000341.1 GCA_030145015.1 Desulfobacterales bacterium | reverse complement strand
AGCCAAACGCACCCTATCCATTGTTTTTATCACCGGTCACGGCAACATTCCCATGAGCGTTCAAGCGATAAAAGCCGGAGCTGTGGATTTTCTTGAAAAACCTTTCGATGAACAGGCCTTGCTAGATGCCGTACATCTTGGCATTCAAAAAGACAGAGCGGCAAAGGAAAAGCAAGCCGAATTAAGAGAGATCCAGGAGCGCGTCGAATCTCTGACACCGCGTGAGCGCGAGGTATTCGCTCTTGTGGTCACCGGTATGTTGAACAAGCAAATTGCATTTGAGATGGGCATTAGCGAAAAAACGATCAAAGTGCACCGTGCCCGGGTGATGCAAAAAATGCAGGCCGAATCCCTGGCGGATCTGGTCCGAATGGCGGCGAAGGCAGGAGTGAAACCGGTAACGGGATACCCCTTAAAGGAGAATGGCATTTAGGTTTTTAATTTGATGAGGTATTTTAGATCCTCAATATCTTTCGGTCGCCCAGCTGCTTTTTTCATCCTGATCAGATCATCAAGAGATGCAAACCATGCAAATGTATCACCGAATTTTGACTTTACCTTGTTTTCCCAAACTTGATCAAAAGAGACGCCCTTCACATAGGGGTGAATATCCGTTTCAACCAGATACTGACGGATCAATATCTTTTTCGTCAAGAGCTCGTCAACTGTCACATCTCTAACGTCATAACCAAATTTTTTCAACGCCACCAATGTTTTTTCAGCATTCGCTCTTTCCGGCCTGATGAATATATCAATATCCAAAGTCGCACGTGAATAGCCATGGACCGGAAAAGCGGTGGCACCGATGATTACAAATTTAACTTTATGCTCTTTTAATGATCTCAGGAGACTTTCTGTGTCCACGATTCCTCGTCAATTTTTTCATTTCCTCAGTTTTCCTTATCATCAAAAGAAATCTTTCTCTTATGGTCAATGATTGGAGATAGCGCAGTTCAAATTCGATTTCACTGCTTTCATCATCATGATCAAGCTTTAAAATTGGCATAAAACGACCTCGTAATCTTTGCTTCGTGTACTAAAAATATCTAACTTTATCGTTCAAGTAAAGATTTAATCCGTGGGGATGTCTCCATTCGTCCATTATGAAACGCATAAAGTCATAGGCTGTCCCCCTTTTCCCTATACGATAACCGGGTTGCGAACACTAAGGCCCGGAAAGCGCGTGAAGTCGCGGTCGGCTGTCCACAGCTCTTTCACCCCCTGCAGTTCACACAAAGCGGCAATCCGGGCATCGTGGATCTGCCCACCGGCAACACGCCCGGCTTTGATAAGCCTGCGAAACTGCGGCCAGTAACCCTCTGATTCCAACAGCAAAATAAGGCTGGGTGATTCAATCCATGCTTCTACCTGATCAATAGCGACAGAAAGGGGCGTTGGTGGAGAAAATATTTTAGGATGGGTTGTGATGGCTAAAAATTCGTGGATACATGGCCAAGGAATTGCCCAGGGAGAACGACCCTCAGCCAGCTCGAGGATACTTTCATAAGCTTTTTCATGGAATGGAGAATCTTCGCGATGGGCGTACACCAGAATATTGGTATCGACTGCAATCATCCGCCGCGACCCTCATAGGACATTTCACGGATTTTTTCCCAGGAAGCACCGAGTGCTTCCGGTTGAAGGCCATTGCCCTTGAAAGTCGCCCTCCGGAGCCGAAATACACGTTTCTTTTTCCGTTCGTCGATGGTACGCCGCAGACCTTCCTCAATCAGAGCCTTAATGCTTGTCCGCTCCTGGTTTGCAATATTGCGTGCCTCTTCTAACAGCGAATCTGGTATATGTACGGTTGTTTTCATACATCAATATGTATAATAATATATTGTTGGATGTCAACACAAAATTATCGTGTATTGGACTAAAGTCCAATATCCTTTGGGTTAAGGTCCAATTGACCCAATATTTCCAAAACGTTATCTTCCTTTTAAAAATCCCGAATAATAGCTGTTTTTGCTAAAGATGAATTCGATTCTAACTTAAAAGGAGGAAATCATGCAGACGAAAAAGATGTTAGCCTGTGTTGCAATAGTATTTTTCGCAGTCGTTTTTGTGGCCGGGTGTGCCGGCACGACGCCGAAGACACAGTCCGAAAAGGACGCCGCGCGGGACGACGTGCGGGCCGTGACAGCGCAATCCCTTGCCCAGCTATATAAAAATGAGCCCGCCGCAAAAAGTGCCGTCGCCAATGCAGCGGGCTATGCGGTTTTTAGCGATTTTGGTTTCAAGGTCATGCTGATGGGTGGCGCTCATGGTAAGGGAATGGCAGTCAACAATGCCACGAAGCAGGAGACATTCATGAAGATGGTGGAACTTCAGCCCGGTCTGGGTTTGGGTGCCGAAAAGTACCGCCTCGTTTTGATCTTTGAAAACCAGGGTGCGTTCAATAAATTCGTGACGTCCGGCTGGGAACTCGGAGCCAATGCCATGGCAGCTGCTAAGGACGACAAGGGCGCGGGCGGTGGTAGCGCCGGTGCTGTAACGTTTGGCGATGGTGTGAAAATGTATCAGCTTAGCGATACGGGGGCCATTGTTGGTGTGAGTATCACAGGCGCCAAGTATTACAAGGACGATGATTTGAACTGAGGCATGGTTTTGTGCACTGCAATCAATTTGCAAAACGCGGATTTATTTTAGGTTTTTTGCTGCTGGCTTCTGGCCTCTGGTTCCTGGCTGCTTGCTCCTGGCTAGAAGTTGCTGGCCGGCTGCCAGAAGCGAGAAGCCAGCAGCCAGTATCCAGCCTAACCCTTTAAACGTTGAACCTTTGAACCAGAAGACTGACACCTTAACATGGGCACCTTAAACCATAAATACAAGCCCTAATTATGGAGCCTCCTATTGGATCATAAAGATATCACCATATTTATCGTAGATGACGATGCGTCTGTTCGCAAAGCCTTAAAGAGGTTGATCAAAGTCGCCGGATTCAAGGCAAAAGCATTTTCCTCAGCCCATGAATTCATCGATTCAGGACATTCCCGGAGTAGTGGAGCGCTTGTTCTCGATGTTCGCATGCCTGGGATGGGCGGTCTGGAACTTCAGCAACACCTGATCGAATCCGGTTCGGATATGCCTGTCATTTTTATCACAGCTCATGAAGATATTCAGGCACGTCGCAAGGCATTAAACGCTGGAGCGATAGATTTTTTAAAAAAACCCTTTGAGGATCAAGCCTTGCTGGATGCGGTTCAGCAAGCATTAAGCAGAAATTAATCATCGAAGGAATAAATCGCAACTAAATAACAGAACCATTTTTTTTATTAACAAACTGGTAAGGTGGAAACTATGAGCGATAAAGATAATCAATTGAATGATGATAAATCTGTCGATAAGAGCCGCCGTGACTTCTTGAAAGGAAGTGGCATAGTTGCCGGAGGAATCGCTGCGGCGGGCCTCATCGGCACCTCGACCGCTGATGCTGCCGAAAGCGAGCCAAAGAATCCCTATGGACCCCGTCCCGGTGGCGGCATCAGCCTGCCGGAATACTACAAGCCCTGGCCTGCGATAAAGAACCGCAATATGTACCTCCCTGGTACGGAGGTGCTTCCGAAGAACGAAATGCGGATCACATTTCTGGGAAGTTCGCCCTGGCCACCGAACCCGTTACAGAAAGGCACGTCCATGCTGGTGGAGCTTGGCAACGACACTGCGCAGCCGCGACGTTTCTTTTTTGATCTGGGGAACGGCAGCGTCGGCCATGCAATCGCTCTGCAAGTGCCTGCACCGTTTATCAACGACATCTTTATTAGCCATCTGCATGCCGACCATTATGCCGACCTGCCTTACATGTATCCCTTCCGGGCATTTTCGGGCGGATTTAAACCATTGCGAGTCTATGGACCCTCGGGAAGAACGCCAGAGTTAGGAATCAAAAGCATGGTTAAGCATATGCGGGCGATGAACCGCTGGCATGAGGAGAATTTCAATTCCTGTCCGGTCGGGGACGGTATGGAAATTGAAGTCACCGAGTTCGATTGGAAGGATCGCAACGGTATCTGCTACGACAAGGAAGGTGTGAAAGTGCGCCATTGGCCGCGTTCGCATGTGAAGGACGGCGCATCCGCATATCGCCTGGA
>JAQYWI010000142.1:9843-14280 GCA_030145015.1 Desulfobacterales bacterium | reverse complement strand
CCGCTGATTCGATATGAATACGATGAATACGGTAATGTGATTTACGAGTATGACGCCAACGGCAACCCGCCCACGGTCACCACCTACGATTCAGCTACGAAGACCTTTCCCGAAACCGTCACCAACCCGCTGGGCCATGTTGTGGAGTATTACTATGATTTTCGCTACGGTAAAGTCATAGAGACCATAGATTCAAACGTCAACAGCACTAACTTTGACTATGATGAATTTGGACGCCCGCAACAGGTTGACCACCCGGACGGCGGCCGGATGATTACCGAATACTACGATGAGAATTTCCCCAGGTATGTGATCACAAAAGTCAAAGAAGACGCATCCGGCAGTACGATCGACAAATACCGCTATATTGATGGGCTCGGCAGGGAGATTCAGACGGTCACCTTCGGTGAAGGCGGCAAATCGATTGTTACCAAAAAATTCTATGATGCCATGGGACGAAATGATCTGGCTGAAGGTCCGTTTTTCAGCACCGATGTGGGCTACCCATTAGACCCTCCAGTGGCGTATCCCTGGATACAGACCACATTTGACTATCGCGGCCGGCCGTTAGCAATTGAAAAAGCCGACGGCGAATACGGATCGGCTGTAACGACATTTACCTATAGCGGGCTTACCGCAACCGTAACCGATCCGGATGGTGGTGAAAAAACCGAAACCAAAGATCATCTGGGTCGCATCATTGAGATCATCGAACATGCGGACCAAGGCAACCTGAAGACCACCTATGCCTATAATGCCGCCGGAGATCTGTTCAAGGTAAAAGATCACTACGGCAACACGACAACGATCAGTTACGATACGCTGGGTAGAAAACTGAGCATGAACGATCCCGATATGGGATTTTGGGAATATACTTACGATGCCAACGGCAACCTGATCACCCAAACCGATGAAAAACTGCAGACCGTTAATTTCAAGTATGATGCATTAAACCGGGTAACATCAAAAACCTATTCGACCTCTGATCCGGCAGTGGCTTATGCTTATGACAACCGAACGATTCCCAATGGAATTGGACAACGATTCTCAGTATCAAATACTCGAGTCACAACCACTTACGATGCCTATGACGAAATGGGCAATGTGACCGGTTTATCCAAAGCGATTATAGGAGATCCGAACGTCTACGCCACTCGATATGCGTACGATCTATCCGGCAAGGTGACAGAGACTATTTATCCGGATGGCTATCAGGTCATCAATAAGTTTTATCCGGGAACCGGGCTGCTTGAAGCCGTAACCGGATCAGATGCTGTTGAGTACGCGAGAAGCACCGATTATGAACCCACCGGCAAGATCGGCCGGATCGAGCACAGCAACGGCACTTTCACCATTCACACCTATGATCCCGAATCCACCCGACTGATTTCTATTGTAACCAGCAATCCCGGACCGACGACTGATTTTCAAAACAAAGCTTACAAATACACGGCCGCCGGTGATATCAAAGAAATCACCGACAATATAAAAAGTATTACCTTCACCTATTCATATGACAAAATTCACCGCCTAACCGCAGAAACCAACACCGGCTCATACGATCCAATCAGCTACACCTATAATGCCATCGGCAACATCATGTCCAAAACGGTGGGAACCACCAGCATGACATACACTTACGACACTTTGCACAAACATGCGGTCAGAACCATTAACTTTAACGGAACTGACCACACCTATGCCTACGATGACAACGGCAATATGCTTGCCGGGCCTGATTTCACCGACCCAACTCAGATAGCAACCCGCACCATTACTTATAATGCCGACAATATGCCCTCGACTGTTTCACACTCCAAAGGCAGCAATGAGGTCACCACAAGATTTGTCTATGGCGGTGATGGTGTTAGGGCAAAAAAGACGATCAAAGGAGCCAGTTCGACATGTTACATCGGCGATCATTATGAGGTAAAGAATCGCGTCGCAACAAAATACATCTTTGCAGGAAATTTGCGAATTGCAATGATTAAAGGCTCCGATGTCAACTACTATCACAAAGACCATCTGGGCAGCTCATCGGTGATGACAGATGCATCCGGGACCATGCTCGAGACAACCGATTATATGCCGTTTGGATCCCAAAGAGATAGTTCCGGACCTAATCTTAACCTAACCAACTATCGATTCACAGACCAGGAACTCGATGTGGAATCAGGACTTTACAATTATAATGCCAGGCTTTATGATCCGGTTATTGGGAGGTTTATCAGCCCGGATAGTATCATGCCTGATTTGTATGACCCTCAACTGTTGAACCGATTTAGTTATGTGAGGAACAATCCTCTGATCTATACTGATCCTACAGGAAATTACTTAGATTATGGACCAGGCGAAGACTATGATTGGGGGAGTTCTATTCATGGTGATGATAGCAGCGGATCTGATGGAAACAGTGATTTATCGCAGATGTGGGATACGACTGTAGGTTATCTGGAATCCCTGCTAAGTGATACATGGAATACAACAGGAGATATTGCAAAAAACCTTCCGAACACTTACCTAAAGGTTTCAGGGAAGTTGGAACGCTATCTGGTTCCCACTGGACTGATTGTTACGGGTGGTGTAGTTGTATCCGCTGGAAATTTAACGACTGGTATTGGAATAATATCCATTCCTGAAACAGGTCCATTTGGAGCAGTTCCAGTGGTGGCTGGACAAATTGTAGCAGTAACAGGATACGGGATGATTGTAGTTGGAGCAGATACTCTTCTGGGACAGATAAATCAAGACCTTGGGATAACAGAAGGGTTTGATATTATTCCTGGATTTGACTTACTTGGAAATGAGAGGAGGTGAATACTATAAAAAAATCAAAAATTACTCTCAAGCAATTCAAGAAAAAAGTATTTATATATCTGACTCTTGCAGCTATAATGGGGGGATTTATTATATGGTTCGTAGCCGAAACTTTCGGTTGGGGAGTTCGATTTGTTGTCATCGTAATGATTCTCTTTATCCCTAACGTAATAATAGTTGGTAAGAGATATTACCGAAAGACAAAAAATATTTATCTTTTCCCAGAGGAAGACATTAATTGAAATACTGGGATCCCTTATTAGGAGGTAAGAGGCCTGTCTTCTTATTTTTTTATCCATGTAAAAACTTCAATTCACTGCTTAGAATATAACTGTGCCGAAAGGTTTACCTTTTAATATAGTCAATAACCAAGAATTCTGAAGGGAGGTGATTCAAAGGAGTATCCTGATTATAATTTTAATAATTCTTATTTTGTTTTTGTTTATCACCCAGTCAATATAGGGTCGGACCAAGACAACTTTCTGATTTATCAGAAATAAGAAGTTAAACGAAGGTCTGTTGGGGACCTTAGAGCCACTTTTCTGGGGCAGAAAGAGGGGCTTAAAGGCAAAGGGGCGGAATGTTGTTGCGAATAATGGAAATTATGCACTCAGGGAATCCAAAATTCCTTACGGCACTGTTTTTGACCCCAAAAAGGTACTTCTAAGACAAAATAATAGCTATTTTTGGGGTTCTTTTTAAAAAAATCAAGATGATAACTTGGTCCGACCCAGATTTACGTTTTTTATTTATGTGTTCGATAATAATATAATCGGTTGTAATCAAAGGGGCTTAAATATGCGTTCCTTAGTATAGAACGTGCAATTCCTGAGACGAGTGCAGAATGCAGTAGTTTAAATAATAAAGCCAAGCCGCCATTAATTAGCTGCTTGGCTTTTCTGTTTGTTGATAGGATATTTAAATATGTATTCAAAAATTTGTCCAAAATGCGGATTTGAGGAACCGGGTGAAAAAGCTTCGTGTCCTGAATGTGGTTACGTCGATTCCAGGCCAGATTTCGTTACCGAAGATCAATTTAATCGAACGGGTCGTTTTTTATTACAGATAATAATTGGAGTAATCGTAGTACTTGCAATAGCAGTTACTGCAATTACAGGCATTTATTACGGTATAATAATTGCCTTTTTATTTGTTTCCGTGTTTTCAATCCACTGGATCTTAAGCAAACTTGGGAAGAATTATTCAGAATGGTTCAAAGTAGCAATTGCTGTGCAAACCGCACATCTTTTTTTGCTCTTAGTAGTGTTATTCTATGCAGAACACCGGATGATAATCGTCGATATTATCATTTTTGGGATATGCTTAATATGGTATTTTTTTCAACCTCGTTTAGCCGCAACTGTTGTTTTTTGCCTATACCATTTAGCGGGTACCATAATAAATTTGAATGCATTGGCTCAAACTCGCCCTTCATACACTGATCCTTATATCATTGTTCACCTGATTTTGCATTTTGTTGCTGTAATTGCAATAATTGGGCAATATTGGAATTTTAAAAAGACAAATTTAGAGAAAGAAAACCGTTTAAAAAATGATAAATTCCAATGAGAGGACAATAAAATTCTGGGTGTTGGGGACGCCCGTCGCATTTTCATATTT
>JAQYWI010000142.1:0-9833 GCA_030145015.1 Desulfobacterales bacterium | reverse complement strand
GCTGAAGACCAAAGTCTTCATCGGCATATAGCTTTCTGGCATGGCGGATGAGAATTTGAGCAAAATCACGGTAAATGCGCCAATCTCTTTTCTCATTTGCATCTGCTAATGTGCTGCGCGTGAAATGAAGGGGTCAGATCTTTTAAATTGACATAATTGATGAAAAGTGTAAATAACGGCTTATGGCACGCCCTTTGAGAATCCAATATCCTGGCGCCTATTACCATGTGATGAACCGGGGCAACCGTCGTGAGGATATCTTTATCACTGACACTGACCGCAGCAGCTTTATTGATGCCTTGGCCGATAGCTGTGAAACGTTCAGTGTCAAACTGATTGCCTACGTTCTGATGGCCAATCACTTTCATCTGCTGGTTCAAACCGCCTATGCCAATCTGAGCGAGTTTATGCGTCATTTTTTGGTCACCTACACGGTAAGGTTTAATCGCCGCCATGGACGCAGCGGCCATGTTTTTCAGGGCCGCTTTAAGTCTTTGCTGGTACAAGCAGATGAATATTTATTGCCGCTGAGTCGCTATATACATTTAAATCCGATTCGCCCCGGACAGTTTAAAAATACCGATACTCAAAACAAGTCCGATTATCTTACAAAGTTCCCCTGGAGCACCTACCCGGGCTATTGTTATCTGAGAACCAGAGATAAGCACATCGATTATGGCTGGCTGTTAAAGACTTACTTCGGCGAAGACTCAGCGCAAGGCCGGCGCCGGTACCGGGCATATGTGCAGCAGGGAATTGAAGCAGAGATTGAAAATCCTTTTGAAGAGGTGGTGCATCAATCGATACTCGGAACCCAAAGTTTTGTTAAATGGGTCAAAAAGAAGCTTCCACGCGAGAAACAGCGTGAGATACCATCGCTTAGAAAACTGCAGCATGATATATCCGCTGAGCACATCATAGAAGAAGTTGCCCGAGCGGGGCAGGTTCAAACTGAAGAGCTTCTGGACCGTAAAACCAAGCTCAAAGAATTACGCCAGATGGCCATGGAGTTAAGTTACCGGTACAGCAACGAAAAGCAAGCCGAAATTGGTGCTGTCTTTGGCGTAGATTACAGCACTGTCAGCCAGAGCCGGGCGCGTCTGAGGGCCAAATTAAAATCAAGTCGCAAACTAAATAAACAGTTTAAGCAAATCAAGGAACAGGTTATCAATTTGTCAATTTCAAAGATCTGACCCTTTTCCCGGGCATGAAAATTTTTGCGAGAAATGGAGAGCGAATTAATAGTAAGGAGGTAAGCATTTATGAATAGGAATTTATTTATTGCAATACTTCTGATTTTTTCTTGTTTATCTATTTTTTTGCTGACCTCATGTGCTAAAGAGCAGATGATAGCGGAAGACAAAGAGACCAAGCCACCTTCTAAAGAGGTAGCGAAGGTTGAAAAGGAAAAACCGTTAGTTAAGGAAGAGGTGAAAGAGGGTGAGTTTAAAGTAGACATCCAAGCATTAATAAGTGAGACCCAAAAGGTGACTCAGAATTTAAATCGACTTGTGTTGGTTTGGTGGACTCCAAATGAATTCTGGCGGGCTTCATTTTCACAGAATCCTTCAGCTTCAAAGGCCCAGATTGAGGAGGCCCTGAAAGTCCTTCGCCCTTATACGCTTATCGCTGTTATTGATGGCAAGATAGGTGCATTTGGCGGAATTACATATAAATCCGAAGCAGATATTCGATCAAGCGTTTATATTAGAGATAGCCACGGAACTGTTTATCCCCCACTCAGTATGGACAAGATCGAAATAAACGCCAAGAATTTCTTATCAATGATGAAACCTATGCTTGCCAATATGCTCGGACCATTTGGGCAAAATTCTCATTTCATTTTATTCCCAACTGAGAACAAAAAAGGCCAGAAGATTGTTGAAGCGAAGAGCGAAGGAGCCTTTTCCCTTAAATACGGTGAAAAGGAGTTTAGGTGGAGGTTACCTTTGGGCTCACTTCTTCCAGTAAAGATATGCCCATCCTGCGGGGAGAAGCTGAGTGGAGCTTATAAGTTCTGCCCTTGGGATGGAACTAAGCTACAAGCGACAAACTGATAAAAAGCCTAAAAAGGCGTTAAGCTTTAGACGCATTTTTGGGATGGGTTCTAATCACGTCTACATAGAAACTCCCTTATACCATTTCGATAAAGGAAGGACTTAACCGACGGAAATGCTGACAGCATGTGTGTTAGGACTCTGTTGCTGCGGTAATGCCAGGGTAGATTCAGGTGATTCTGAAGACGAAAGGTTAGCCGGTAGTTATCCTGTATGACAAAGGAATTTATTGGCGATGGTGCCGGTTGCTCTTCAAAGCTGGTTATTATCAGCATGCCCCTTGGTTTGAGCAGGGAATGGCAAAGGCCCACCAATCTGCCGACTTGATCATCATTTAAATGATCGATAAAATCCCACAGGTTGATTCCATCGAAACTTTGCGAAGCATAGTCTAAATGTTTCCAAACCGCTATAGATGGCAGACCTTCACGTTTGTTCCGGTTCATTCGCAAAAACATGTCACAGACATGAAACCGCTTCACGCGTCGTGCAAAATAGATGATATTTTCTTCACAAACGGGTCCTATATCAAGCACCTGAACCTTCGATGATTTCTCAAGGATTTCGACGTACCTTTGAAGTAATACGCTCGTATAGTCACCGAGGGCAGGACCCGTGTCTGAATAACGATCAGCCGGTACAGTCGGGGTTGCCAAAAATCAATTCTCCTTATCGGCTGCCTCGGTCGTCGGGGTCTTCGGCTCATTCATCGGCTGGGAAGTCTTTATAGGTGTCGATTCTCCGGTCGATGCTGTCTTTCGATGAGGCTCGCGTTCAAGTTCGATGGAACCTTTGAAATAAGCACCATCTTCCACCGAGATGCTTTTTGCCCTGATGTCGCCCATAAAATCGGCCTCTTTGGTGATTTCGACCTTGCCTTTAGTCTTGATATTACCAATCATTTGGCCGCTTATCCTTACACTCTGCGCATTGATTTCGCCTTCTACCCTTCCCTTCGAACCCACTGCAAAATTATGCTTTTCCATCGCTATGTTGCCTTTCATTGAGCCCTCAATGATAAGATGTTCATCTCCACGAATGTTGCCTTCGATGGAGATATTTTCGCCAATGACGGTTTTTTCTGCCGAAGTTTGCGGGCTCGGAACCGGTGTAAGCGTTTTCTGCTCGGTGGTCCTGTCAAAAGCAAAGCCTTTGTCATCATCAGGTTTTTTACCTTTTTTTAGCATGCCGTCTCCTTTCGTCGTAAGTAAATTCTCATTTTTGAAACTCATCGATGTTAAATTATTATCAATATACGCTAACGAAGATTCTTTTTCAAATTTAAATTCGCCATAAAGATATTATCTTTCATACCACCCCTATCTCATAATATTATTCGACCTCCCGAAGCTTATTCAGCTTATAATAAATCTCGCCGCGGGCCATCAGCGTTTGATGGGTCCCCTGCTCCCGGATTTGGCCATGGTGCATGACCAGGATATGATCGGCTTTACGGATTGTGGAGAGTCTATGCGCTACAACAAGAGTCGTACGCCTTTTCGTCATTTTAAAAATCGCTTCTTGTATCAGTCGTTCCGTTTCGGGATCAACGCTTGAGGTGGCCTCATCGAGTATGAGAACCTTCGGCTGATAGGCCAGGGCTCTGGCAAAGGACAGAAGCTGACGTTCGCCTGCAGAGAGGGTTGATCCGCCTTCACCGATCTTGTGATCTAAGCCATCCTCCAGCTTCCGGATAAACTCATGGGCATTTGCCTCTCTTACAGCATTCTGAATGGTTTGCCGACTGATCTCATCCTGTCCCAGGGTGATATTATCGACAAGGCTACCTGAAAAAATGAATACATCCTGCAGGACAAAGCCGATATGGGACCGAAGCTCACTCTTTGACCAGTCCCGCAAGTCAACGCCGTCCAGAAGGATTTGTCCCCGGCCGGGGTCATAAAAGCGCTCAATAAGATTGACCACCGTGGTTTTGCCGGCCCCCGTAGCTCCGACAATGGCCACCATCTCTCCCGGTTTTACCTCGAAAGAGACATCGTGCAGGATATCATGATCCCCCCTGTAAGCAAAAGAGACATCCTTGAAATGCAAGTGCCCTTTCACCTGTGTTGGCCTTATGGGATTCAGAGGTTCCGGGATCTGCTCCCGCTGGTCCATGAACCCAAAAATGCGCTCAGCGGAGGCCATGGCTGACTGCATAATGTTGTATTTTTCGGAGATATCCTGAATGGGCTTGAAAAACATCCGCATATAGCCAATAAAGGCGACCAGTGAACCCAGGGTAAGCTGTTCACTGACAACCTTTCCACCACCATGCCACAGAAGCAGGGCCACGACAAGAGATGCAAAGACCTCCATAAGGGGCATAAAAACGGCAAATATACGGATCTGTTTCATCCCTGCCAGATAGTTTTCATGATTGATCCCGGCAAAACGCCCCATCTGAAATGCTTCTCTGGTGAAAAGCTGAATAACGCGCATGCCCGGAATGCATTCTTGCAGGAAGGTGTTTATTTTAGCCACCTTTGCCCTGAGTTCTCTGAAGACCTCCCGTGCCAGATAGCTGAACAGAAGGGTAACTCCGAATATAATGGGAATAAGGGCGAAGCATACCAGGGCAAGACGCCAATGGAGATAAAGCAGAAGCGCCAAAATACCTGCAAGGATAAAAATATCTTTGAAGACCGTAACCGCTACCGACTTGAACATCTCGTTCAGATTTTCAACGTCATTTGTTACACGGGTAACCAGACTCCCCACCGGGTGCCGATCGAAAAAGCTCACGGACTGTGACTGTATCCGTTGAAACAACTCAAGACGAATATCCTGCATGATATTCTGGCCGGTCCGTTCAAGCATATAATACTGTACATAGCCAAGCCCGAAGGAAGCAAAAAGAAAAAGGAGCAGGACGCTGCCAACCATAGCAACGCCTCTCAGATCCTCCTCCCTTACCTTTAGAATCTCTTCGGGTTTAAGATTATTAAGGTTCTTAAGTGGAACGACAACAGAACCGTCGGCCATTTTCGGTAAATCCGCGGGTGGGTTCCTGAAAATAGAATCGTCTTGTACATCAACCCCGACTTTGTAAAACTGTTTTTCGGAAATAACGCCCTTACGCCTGTATTCATGAAGTTCGGAGGGGTCCATCCTTTTGATATCCATGTGGGAAATGAGGCCATAGGAATTATCCTTGCTTATTTCTAAAATATGGCCGAATTTTTTTGCAAATTTCTGACCCGCACGCTTATTCATGGCGGAAAGATCCACCAGATACCAGGAAGAAAGGATGTATCTGTCAATCGCTATTTTTGAAAGATAGGGCAGGGTCAAGTCCAGGACCGTGATCATGATGGTCAGAAAAATGGCTGTGGAAATAATCTTTTTATAAGGATGGGCATAATGTGTCAATCTTCGCAACAGCCTTAGATTATAGGCTTTTCCTAATGATCCCTCTTCCATATATCCATATTCACCAAACATGACTAGGTTATCCCGATCTCCAATTCCTGGGCTAAAAATTGTCTTTGATAGAGTCTGGCGTATTCATTGCCCGTTGCCATCAGGGTACTGTGTTTCCCGGCCTCCACTAATTCTCCACCTTTCAGAACCACGATGAGATCCGCCCTGCTGATGGTTGGGACCCTGTGTGAAACGATCAGATTTGTTTTATGTTTTCGAAATTCAAAGATACGGTTCAGGATGCGTGCCTCGGTGCGCGTATCAACCATTGAGAGGGCATCATCCAGGATCATGATGGGCGGATCTGAAATGAGGGCACGCGCAATGGTCAGGCGCTGCCGCTGACCTCCTGAAAGGGTAACGCCCTTTTCACCAAGCCACGTATCCAGTCCCTTTTCAAAGGTTTGGATCTCATCAAAAATCTGGGCTGCCCGCAAGGCGGCTTCCAAAGTATTCTCGGATATTCCGCGTCTGCCAAACAGGATATTGTTTCGAATAGTGTCCGAAAAAAGAAGCGTTTCCTGGGTCACAAAACCGATATTCTGTCTAAGGGTTTTCAAAGGAATATCATGCACATCGGTGCCATCAATGAAAACGGTGCCTCCAGGTATATCGCAAAGACGGGGTAACGTATTGAGAAGCGTCGTCTTTGCAGAGCCGACCTGCCCCACCAATGCCACGGTCTGTCCCCTTTCGATAGACAGATTAATATCGTTCAGTGCGAAACCTGTCTGCCCGGGATATTTATACCTGAGCCCCTTGAATTTGATGCTGCCCGCCAGTTTAGTGACATGTCTGGGAGAAGGCGGACCAAGAATATCGGGGACTTCATCAAGAATGTGATTGATCCTGCGCATGGACGCAGCGCCTCTCTGGATTAGGTTTATAACCCAACCGATGGCCGTCAAGGGCCAGGCCAGAAGGTAGAGGTAACTGATAAATGCCACAAAATCGCCGGTGGTTAAATGTCCCAGGATTGTTAAACGACCCCCCACCCAGATCAGGATGGCCAGACCTAAATTCGCAAAAACAGCCATCAAGGGGAAAAAAAAGGCGATGGTTTTTGCCAGCTGCATGTTTTCGGATATATATTTCCCGCCCTCTTCCTCAATTTTTTTACACTCCCATGACTCCCTGGAGTAAGCTTTGACGATCCTGACCCCTGCAAAGGCCTCCCGGACCTCTTCGGTCAGGTCTGCAAATGTCTTTTGAACCCGTTCATATCCGGTGGACATCCGACGGGATAGGATCCTTGTTAAATAGATCAGGATGGGTGCTGGAATAAGGGAAACAAGGGTCAGAACAGGGCTGATATATAGCATGCATACGATCGTTGTCACGCCCAGAACCACACTATCGGTCACTGCAAATATACCCAATCCGGTGGCCATCCGGACGGCATTAATATCGTTGGTAGCCCTGGCCATGAGGTCTCCGGTCTTTATCCTTTGAAAAAATGAGGGGGATAAAGTCTGAAGATGATCGTACAGCCTGTTTCTAAGCCCCTCTTCCACTTTGCGGGAATAACCGAATAGTAAATATCGCCACGTGTAACGAAACAAAGCGATCGCCAGCGCAATGGACATGATCATCATGCCATATTTGAAAAGAATACCGGAAGTTGCGGTTTTAAAGGTGAGGGAGTCGATGGCCTTTTTTAAAACCTGAGGAATCAATACCTGAAGTAAATCCACCAACAGCAGACTGATTAATCCTGCCGTAACATGCCATCGGTTCTTAAGGAAATATTCTTTTAAGGGTCTGAAATCTTTAAAAGCGCCCTTGAGCAAAGATTCATTTCTTCTCATAACGAACAGATACCGGCACAGAGGTAATGCTGTCAACGCATTAGATAAAACAGCAACTCAAATATTGCAATTTATGGGGAAAATCTGATAATAATATACCACTTTGTAGCATAAATGAAAAAAAAGTTGGAGATCTTTTTCTCCGGTGATAACCTGGAGGGACACCGGCCTAATAAACGAGGTTCATCGCTATCTATGGTTACACCTGCTGAAAATAGAAAGATCCGGGTTGTTCTGGCAAAATCTGACATGGATGCTCATGACAGGGGTTTGAGGTACGTGGCGAAGGTCTTTCGCGATCAAGGAATGGAGGTGATTTTCATCCGATATCGGATTGTTGAGGAAGTCGTCATTGCTGCCCAGCAAGAGGATGCCGATGTGATTGGCCTGAGTTTCTACAGCTCCGGCCTGATGTATGACACCTCGAAAACGATGGATCTTCTCCGGGAAAAGCAGATGACCGATGTACTGGTTATTCTCGGCGGGACGATTCCTGAAGGTGCGGCTGCAGAATTGAAACGAAAAGGGGTGCAAGGCGTATTTACCCCGGGTACCCCGATTGAAAATGTGGTCACTTTTGTAAAGGAAAATGTACGCAAACCCGAAGCCTAACACGGGCAGTTCCGTGTAGAATTTAGGCCGATGAGATTATGAGATAAGGAGATTTTAAGATGTTTGAGAAAGATGCGCTTAAACATATCGAGCGGCTTGAAAATATTTGGGGAAAAGAGTGCCCTGAAAAATTTAAGGCCGGCAGTGACGAAACGCCAACCAATGAGTCAGGCATCAAATTAAAGCCGGTTTATACGCCCCTTGATATGGAAGAAATAGAACTTAAAGATATTGGTTTTCCAGGCGTGCACCCCTATACCCGGGGAGCAACCCCGTTGGGATATCGGGACCTTTCCTGGGTAATGCGGATCGGCTTTGGCTACGGTACGGGTAAAAATACCAAAGAGCGCTGGGAATATCTGAAAAAACTGGGGATGAAGTTGCATGTGGGCACAGAAGAAAGCGAGGATGACTTCCCCAAGTTCACTATTCTTACGGATTTGCCCCATCAGCGCGGCTATGATGCCGACGATATTGTGGCGCGGGGCAGAGTCGGCGATTGCGGTCTCTCGCTGAGCACGATTGATGATCTTGACGAGCTCTTTGGCGACCTGCCTCTGGATAAGTTACAGGTTACTTTCATCACCTATGACCCAACTCTCACCCTCACAGCGATGTATGCCGTTTATGCACAGCAGCGGGGCTATGATATATCGCAACTCAGGATGCAGACACCCCATATCTTATATGGACAGTGGAGTTCGGATACCATCGCATTTCCACCCCAAAACGCATTGAAATTGATGGTGGAGAATATCAACTTCCGCATCCAGAATATACCACTGGCCTTACACACGGCTACCAACGGCTACAATATGGCACAATGCGGTGCCACCCCCGTGCAGGAAGTCGCATTTACCATAGCAGTGGGAATGGCGATCATGGACGAATGCTGTAAGGTGGGGCTCGATCCAAATAAAGTGGCATCAAGATTTTGGTACCATGCGCATCTGGGGATGGATATCTTTGAGGAAGTCTCAAAAATACGCGCCTGGCGTAGATTGTGGGCCAAGATCATGAAAGAGCGCTATGGGTGCACCGACTCCCGGGCATTGAGCATTAATATAAACTCAATGACCGGCGGGCTCAGCTGCCCCGCCCAGGAGCCGCTAAATAATATCATCAGGTTAACCGTTCTCACACTGGCCGGCGTATTAGCCGGCTCAGACGGTATCTGGACCGCCTCATACGATGAAGCACTGGGCATCCCCACAAAAGAAGCCGCACAGCTCGCCGTACGAACACAACAGATACTCTACCACGAGACCAACATCCCCAGCGTAGCGGACCCGCTCGGGGGCTCCTACTATGTGGAATCGTTGACGGCTGAGATAGAGAAGCGGGCTGTGGAGCTGATCAGCCGGGTAGAAAGTCTTGGCGGGGCATTCAAATGCTGGCAGACGGGATGGTTCAGGAAGGAGCTTGAACGTTCCGCCAATGAGTGGCAGGCGAAAATAAACAGCGGCGAAAAGGTGATGGTCGGTGTCAATAAATATCGCCTCGAAAAAGATACCCAAAAAGTCAATGTGTTTAAACACGACCCCAAATACGAACAAGAGTCTGTGGAACGGGTCAAGCATTTTAAGGCCAACCGAGACCTTCGCGGGGTTGAGCAGGTGCTTGAACGTCTGGGCAACGCCACGGAGAAATTCCTGGTAGAATGGCCGGCGTCCTGCGGGACCTTAATGCCGAATATCATCAAAGCGGTGGAGGCCAAGGCCAGCCTTGGTGAAATTCAAGGAGTATTAAAGCAAAAATGCGGGTACGGATACACCTATTGAGTCAACGACCACCCGCACAGCGGGTGGCTTGGATTTTACCGCCAAAGGCGGTAAAAGACAGGGGCGCGAAGTGCCCCAAATCGTTGAAAACAACGCGGTGGAACCGGGTGCGAAGCACCCGGTTTGGAAAACCCAATCGTTTCTATCGGTCA
>JAQYWI010000340.1 GCA_030145015.1 Desulfobacterales bacterium | reverse complement strand
CCAGCCCGAAAAATACGCTTCCACCGGGTTTCCGCTTTTTCTGCAGGCCTTATATGATGCCGGGGCAACAGCAGAAAACATGCGCGCAAGCATCGCCGGGGGGGCGCTGGTGGGCCCGATAGATGATTCCGATCTCGAATTAAATATAGGGGGGCGCACTACCGAACGCGTGATGCAGTTCATCACCGCTGAAAACATTCAGGTCGAACAATTGGAAACCGGCGGATTTTTTACCTGTCATCTCCTTCTGGATTTGAATACCGGGAAATGCCGGATTGAGCCGGCCGGGTTTGACAAACTTTCAGCCGATGCCGATATTAAAATACCCGAGCCCAACGAAATCAGCAGGTCTATAGAAGACTTACGGCCGATTCCTCAGGTTGCTTTAAAAATTCTGCGGATAATTAATGAAGAGCTTTATGAAATCCAAAATATAACCGAGGAAATCCGAAAAGATCAGGTGATCAGTGCCCGAACCTTGAAGCTTTGCAACTCGGTTATATTTGCCAATCGAAATAAGATCGAGTCTTTAGATCACGCCCTGGTCATGCTGGGGCAACATCTTTTGCTAAAATTTGTCATCTCAGCATCTTTGAATGGCTTCTTTAATCAGACCGGACAGGGATATTCTCTTTGTAAAGGCGGACTATACCACCACGCGGTCGGTACGGCCGTCATTGCTCAAAAATTGGCTGACTTAACGGGGAAGGCAGAACCATCACTGGCTTATACCGCCGGTCTGCTGCACGATATTGGTAAGGTGGTGCTCGATCAATTTATAAATTCGGGGGTTTCTCTTTTTTATAGGGAATTAAATGAGGAAGGCAAGAATTTCTCAGAAATTGAAAAACAGGTGCTCGGAACCGATCATACCGAAGTGGGCGTCGGCTTAGCCCTAAAATGGTCCTTTCCTGAGTCCCTGGTTGAAACCATCAGATTTCACCATGTGCCTGAAAATGCAGCACAGCACAAAGCGCTAGCCCATATCGTTTACCTGGCCGATCTCCTAATGAGCAGATTTCATACCGGACTGGAGATGGAGCGTCTAAACACCGATGCTCTGGCCACTCGAATGGAAACAATCGGACTTTCGATCTCCGAATTCCCGAAGCTTGTCGATCATATTCCCGTCCAGGTGCTGGAATCCTCACCGGAATTGGCGCTGATGGCATCCTATGATTACCGTGGAGAAAGCAGGAAATTCCGGCATGGTGTGCCAGGTGAAAAATTCTGAAGATAAGGTAATTAGCCCCGGACCCACACAGACAGACACAAACGGTTAAGATATAAATAAAATTTGATCGAAATCATGGCAAAAGCAAAATCACAGAAGAAAAAATTGGTCCAAATCAACCCAGACCAGCAGGCGCTTTTACGCAAGCTCCCGGGTGTGGATCACCTTATGGCGCTTACAGCTGAAGACGTCTTTTTCAAAGATATCCCTCCGGTGGTGGTCGTCAACTCAATTCGCCGCGTAATTGATAACAAACGCCAGGCGATTCTCAACGATGACCCGTCCGCAAATAATGACAGCCTATCGGATCCCCACCTGATTGATGCGGTCAAACATGCAGCTAAAAATGCCATGACACCAAATCTAAGAAACACGATTAATGCTACCGGGGTGGTGGTGCATACCAATTTAGGCCGCTCGCTGCTGGCCACTGAAGCCGTTGAGAATCTGATAACGATTGCCAGCCGGTATTCAAATCTGGAATATGATTTAAGTATCGGAAAACGGGGCTCGCGTTACAGCTGTGTGGAAGATCTGATTTGTGAAATCAGCGGTGCCGAGGCGGCCATGGTTGTCAATAACAATGCCGGAGCAGTTTTGCTATGCCTGGAAACCATTGCCAGAGACAAAGAAGTTGTTGTTTCGAGGGGTGAACTTGTCGAAATCGGCGGTTCCTTCCGGGTCCCGGATGTAATGGCCAAAAGCGGCGGCATTTTAAGGGAAGTGGGTACGACCAACCGCACCCATTTGAGAGATTATGAAAATGCCATCGCTCCCAATACCGGATTGCTCCTAAAAGTCCATACCAGCAACTATAGCGTGGTCGGCTTTACCGCCGAAGTTTCATTGCCTGAACTCGTAGATCTGGGTGCCGCACACCAGTTACCGGTTATGGAGGATTTGGGCAGCGGGACATTTATTGATTTTTCAAAATACGGCCTGTTAAAAGAACCCACCGTTCAGGAATCCGTTACCGCCGGAGCAGATGTGATTACGTTTAGCGGTGATAAACTTCTGGGCGGTCCCCAATCTGGAATTATCGTTGGAAAAAAAGAGGTCATCGACCGGATTAAGAAGAACCCGATAACCCGGGCGCTGCGAATTGACAAACTTACACTGGCCGCTTTAGAAAGCACCCTGCGTTTGTATCGCGATGAGGAAAAAGCAACGCGTATCATTCCCACTTTACGTATGATCATGCTGCCACTGGAAGAAATTCAAAAACGGGCGCAACAGCTGGCGGATGCATTAAAAAAAAGCGGCGATGCGCGCCTGCACATCCAGCTTATCGAGCGCTCTTCAAAAACCGGCGGCGGTGCGCTACCCCTGATGGAGCTCCCCAGTTTATGTGTCGGCATACAAATTAAAGGGATATCGCCCAACGCCCTGGAAAAAACGATGCGGTCTAACGATCCGCCGATCATCGGTAGAATTGAAGACGATCTGTTTGTTATGGATCCCCGAACCATCCGGAAAGACGAATTATCGATTATTGAGACTGCCTTTGAAAACCTGATACAGAAAGCCTGAGAATATGCCGCAAGAATATTCAGAGCTCTACCATACCCGGAAGTCGACGCGCCACTTTCTTTTTTCTAAGGCCGAAGCGGAAGATCTCGAAAAGAAGCGCATCTACACATCAGCCGGCATTCAAAAGTCAATTCAATCCGATTACCCCGACCTGCTCACGGATCATTCATTTCTTGATCGCGCAGCCCGGCAGCTGTCTTCGGCCAAGATATTTGCCTGTACGGTTTTTCAAATCGATGATGACGCCGGTTCCGATCCTGAGCGCACAAAATCCGACCCGGTCGCTGCTCATAAAATGGCCGCCAAATTAACCGATGATTTGTGCCGGCAGCATAATGGCAACTGGGGCCTGGTAAATTCGGGCTTTTTCGGTGCCTTTTTTGAAGGCAAGAATGCATCCCAGTGCCACAAGCTCATCCAGCAATTCCAGAAAACCCTGAAAAAACAATCTGATATAATTGTGAGCGCCGGCATCGCCGAATATCCAATGCTCAATTATAAACCGGCCGAAATGCTCTCCAGCGCGCTCAAGGCCCTGGAGCACGCGTCATTTTTTGGTCTCGGCAGTACGGCGATCTTTGATGCCGTCAGCTTAAACATCAGCGGCGATAAATTGTTCGATAAAGGCGATATCGATGGTTCCGTTGATGAATTTAAGCGGGCCTTGAAGCTGGATCCGTCCAACATAAACGTTCATAACAGCCTGGGCGTCTGCTACGGCCTTATTGGAGACTATGAGAAGGCAAAATCGGAGTTTAGTACGGCCCTGAAATTGAATTCAAACGAGGTCATGCCCTGGTACAATCTGGGATTTACCCAAATGTTAGCCGGCAATCGCAATAAAGCCCTTGATCTTTTCCTGAAAGCCAACGCCATAAATCAGGATGTGTTTGAAGTCGTATTTCAAACCGGTAGACTACTTATGGAATTGGAACAGCCCGGAAGCGGAAGAAAATATCTCGAACATGCCACCCGTCTGGATCCCGGATCCGGAGCGGCATTTCGCTATCTGGGTGAATGTTACACGAGCATCGGCAAGGTTGCCGAGGCCATTGTGGCTTATAAAACGGCCATAAAACAAAATCCGAGCGATGCAGCTTCATTGTCGGCCATGGGGTGCCTGTTTGATGAGCAGGGCGAAAACCCCGAAATTTCCGTGGTGTTTTGTCAGGAAAGCGTACAACTTTCCCCCGAAAACGGTCTTTTCAGGTACCGATTGGGCCAGCTTTATTTTAAACAGAACCGTCTGGATGACGCTCTGAAAGAATTTAAAAAAGCGGAATTGCTGGGTCAGGATGCATCGGAATACATTACCAAAATTCTAAAACGCC
>JAQYWI010000339.1 GCA_030145015.1 Desulfobacterales bacterium | reverse complement strand
GATACGCCCGCCCTCTGCGCCACAAAGCCAGCACATTCAGTCCGAATTTTTCACGGAAATTAATCTGCCGCAGGGTCTTTCCTTCCAGGGTCGTCTGCGGTGAAAGAATGGCTTCCACCAGACCGATGTCTCCGGATACCATTTTTTCGATATTGGGTTGGGTTCGGCGTTCGATCTCCAGTTGCTCCAGCCCTTGCAGAATTTCAAAATCGGAAAGGCGCCCTTCGACCACCAGCCGGTCGTCGGCCTGCAGGACTTCGTCGGGTTCCGGCATGATGATAGGATTGTTGCCCCTTAATATCCCTAAAACCCCGCTTCCAAGGGCATCGCCCAGACGGCTTTCTTTCAGGGATTTACCCACCAATGCCGATTCCGGCGGTACCTGCATCACCATCGGCGGCTCGTGCAGATTGTAAACGTCAATAAGTTCGGATCGCGCAACATAGCGGAATTGCTCGAAGCCGGCCTGGGTCTTAAATTCTTCGAGACGATCCGTCGGTCCCACCATCAGCAGCATATCTCCGCGCTGCAAGGGCTCATCAACCAGGCTGGTGCGTTTTACCTGATCGCTGCGGCGCAGAGCCAGCACGTTCACCCCGAATCTCGCCCGAAAGCCGAGGGAGTTGAGGGTGCTGCCGACAAATCGGGAGTTGCCCGGCAGTAAAACTTCGGCGATTGTGATTTCATCGGAATATGGCTCCCGGAGGTCGATACCGCCCTCTTCAATAATCAACCGGCGCCAGTTGCTCAGCTCATTGATGGTTTCAATCCGGCCTTGGACGGTCAGGCGGTCACCAGCTTGCAAGGTGTCGCCGGGTCCCGGGGCGAGCAGGCTTCGCTCACCGCGGGTAATACCAATGACGTTCCAGCCCAAAATCGGCCCCATTCGGATTTGAGCCAGGGTTTTGTTGACCAGAATCGAATCGCGGGGAACGCTGATTTGAAATAAGCGTTCCTGCAGGTCAAACTGGTTTTGCCAGTCGAGCTTTCTGCTGTCAGTAGATTCTTTGCTCACATCCCGTTGGGGCAGAAAATGGCGGCCGATGAAGGCCATAAAAGCGATTCCGCTAAACATTACGGTCAGGCCGACCGGTGTGAAATCAAAAAACGTAAATGACTTGAGTCCGGCCTCGCGCAAGGCCTCACTGACGAGGATATTCGGCGGAGTGCCAATTTGAGTGGTCAACCCGCCCAGCAGCGATCCGTAGGCCAGCGGCATCAAGAGCCGCGAGGGTGGGCTGCCGGTGTGCCGGGCAATATCCATGACCACAGGCAGCATCAGGGCTGCGACCGCCACGTTATTCATCACGGCCGACATCACCCCGGCGGTCGTCATAATAACGATGATCATCATGGTTTCCTTGTTGCCGGCCAGCCTTAAAACAAAGTGGCCGATAACGTTTGCAACCCCTGTGCGCGTTAACCCGCCGCTCAAAATGAACACCGCCCACACTGTCACCACCGCGGGATTGCTGAAACCGGAAAGGGCTTCGACCGGGCTGACCAGGCCGGTCAAGGCGACCGCCCCGAGTGACAGCAGGGCGGTAACTTCCAGCGGAATCCATTCGGTGATCAATAAAATCACGGCAATGGTGAGGATTGATAAAATCAGTATGATATCCGGCGTCACGCGTGCCACCCTCCATGAACAACCAATGACATTAAAGGATTACAGATGATAACCATTCAAGGGTGGGGAGGCAACGTTAATTTGCCTTGCAAATGCTTTCAGATCGGCTGAACACGTTGAATGATGATAACGTTCTTTACTACACGTATTCCTTAGCTTGGCCCCACCCAAATAGAACCCCACTTATGATTTGACAAGATGCCACGAAGTGGTATAAAAAGATAGTAGGGAAACTAGGATGCAATCAAAACTTGTTGGGTAAGAAGAGCAAAGGAAGTATTGGACAATGGGTAAAAAGAACGGGAAAAATGTCCTTAAGAAGAAAAAGGGCGACAGTGGAAGGGAGCCATCGTATTGGATGATCGTGGCTATCATCACCCTTATTTTTTCAGTTGGGCTTACAGTGAAAGTAATGCTTTACTCTTCCAAGGACATTCAGCTGGGAGAGCAGGTGTATCAAAGTAAGTCATTGGGTGGTGAGTCGCTCGAAAGGCAAGTCCTGGTTGTCGCTTCGGAGTTTAAGTGTGCCTGCGGCGGGTGCGGAGAACTGCCTTTGATCGAGTGTAAATGCGATATGCCACGGGGAGCGCTTGAGGAGAAGGGATTCATCCGAAAAAAATTAGGGGAAGGTTCTAGTGTCCATCAAGTTATCCAACTGGTTGAGAAAAAATACGGTTATAGAATAACATAGAGGGTGGAAAAGTCTTTGGGCTTCAGGTTCATTGGGCATCTCTACGAATCCAATCCTTTTGATCTGCCGCTGTAATTGTCCTTTATAATTTTGACTGATTCGATCTGACCAAAGCCCTCAAAAGCCTTTTGCAAATCCTCTACAGTCACCTCATACGATAGATTCCCAACGTAGATATTCATTCTGATCTACTTCTTAATCTTAGGAGTCTTGCATCATTTCTTTTAGCCTCTGGCGATCCATTCATCAATGACATCTCTGTCAAATCGCCAGACCCTACCAATTTGAATTCCAGGGATTTTACCTTCCTTGGATAATTTACATATCGTTATCTGATGCAATTTTAAATATTTCGCCATTTCTTTAGTTGTCATAATCTGTGCCAAAATAGATTCTCCTTTGTTGTCTCTAAACTTTTGATAAAGAATGGACCGTACCCGGAAAACACAAGGACTTTTATTTCGCAAAGATCCTTCCCGCGCCCTCAATGCTTTGACCTGTTGGGACTCAGACATGCTTATGATTCCCGTTTCGACCTGCCTGGTATCGTGATCCTAAGACTTAATGAGTCCATTGTGTTTCTTGTCACAAAAGTAGCAATATTTGCTGAATACATTAGGCCAGCTGACCGTCGATGTCAGCTTGTCCACTGGATTCTTGTACTTTACTGCCGGTCTTGACCTATCAACCCCCATTCCGAAAATGCCACGCAATTGACACATTGCACACAACTTTTCCATTATTGTTCCTCCCATTCATCCTGACGTAGTATTCCTGCTGCTGACCACGCGCTCCTTACAGTTTGAGCTTCGCAAGCAGATCGGCGACCTCATCGGCAACTTGCCCATCGGGTTCCTTCTCACCGGGCATTGTCGCCCTGCCCTGTTTTTGCACATAGTCACTTCTCTTGTTCTTTCCCCAGGATTTCAGTTTTTTTTAGCTCCTTGAGTCGCTCTTCCTTGTTTGGGCCTTGCATAAACTGTGCGAGAGCAATCGATGCCAAGCGATTCATGACGGCGTCTGTAGCCATTGCTTTAGCTTCAGCTTTGGCAGAGCCACTGGTCACAACCCATCCTGCAGAGAAAATGACAATAAGCAACACAATCTAGCCGACACCCAAACCCCATGCGAACGGTTTTATATCTTGTTTTTTCATCTTAATTGCCTCCTGAATCCTGCTAGATCGTCTAAATGGAAGAGTGATTTCAAAAGTTTACCCAGAAGCATCTCTCATTGTTTGTAAAAATAATCAACAAACCGTCTATTTTTAATAATTTAGAGCATTCTACATTAATAATAAAAATATATCAAGCTTTATGTTTTTTATTTATTTTGCTAAATATCATAATATTTTGCTAAATATTTTACCATCTTTTAATGGAAACCCGTCAGTAACTGCTCAGGTAGATAGGCTGTAGGCATTATGGCCTTTAGCCTACAGCCTAAACAACCTGAATAGTTACAACCGCCAGTATCTTATTGCGTTTCTAAATTCAGATACCTGCTACAGGGGCAGAACGTCATTTAGGATCAGTGCCTCCGAGTAGCCCCTGGCACAACAATAGACGAATGCAAGTTCACATCCTTGGGCCACTATTTTTTTCTTTACAATCGTATGAGCGCTCGATAATATTATGTATACGAAAGGTTTTGAGCATGACCCAATATGAAGACTGCATCATATTTCTCCTGGCCAAAGCCTACCAAAAGGCCCAGGGCAATTTCAAACAGCACCTCTTACCTTACGGAATCACACCGGTCCAGCACCTGATTTTGGAAGCCCTCTGGG
>JAQYWI010000338.1 GCA_030145015.1 Desulfobacterales bacterium | reverse complement strand
CGGTATGGGGCTGCCGACCACGGCCAACTACATTGTGGTCTCCTCCCTGATGGCGCCGGTGATTGTCAATCTAGGGGCGCAAAGCGGTCTGATCGTGCCGCTCATTGCGGTGCATCTGTTTGTCTTCTACTTCGGCATCCTGGCCGACGACACACCACCGGTGGGGTTGGCGGCCTTTGCCGCGGCCGGTATATCCGGCGGCGATCCGATCCGTACCGGTATCCAGGGCTTTACCTACGACATTCGAACGGCGGTTTTGCCGTTTATGTTCATCTTTAATACCCAATTGTTGCTCATTGGTGTCGCCAACTGGTTCCACCTGTTAATCGTGATCGTGTCAGCTATTGTCGCCATGCTGGCATTTGCCGCGTGCACGCAAGGGTTTTTCCTGACAAAAAGCCGTATCTGGGAAACCGTTGCGCTTTTTCTCATCGCGTTTACACTGTTTCGACCCGGGTTCTGGTGGGACATGGTTTTCCCCCCTCTGACGGAAAAGCCGGCCAGTAACCTTGCCCAAACGGTGGAGGAGATGGAACCCGGTGCCCAATTGAGGATCATGCTCAAGGGTGAAAAAATGGATGGGAGTGAATTCACCAAGACGGTGATGCTGCCGGTGGGAAACGCAAAGACCGGCGCTGAACGACTGGCCGCAATCGGTTTTGAAACACGCGTTGAAGAAGGCAAAACACTGATTGATAATGTGGTCTTTTCCAGCCCGGCGGAAAAAGTCGGCATCGACTTTGACCAGGAGATACTGAACATCCAGATGCCGGCCAAACGGCCGCCGAAACAGCTCATGTTCATTCCGGCGCTGCTGCTATATACGCTGGTCTGGTTTGTGCAGCGTGGCCGTAAAGAGAAACTTGAAGCCGCTACGGCCCCTTGATTGATGATCATGTGCCGACCTGGCGCCATATCTTGATGCGAGCTTGCCGCCATTCCCATAAAGTATGGGAGCGGTCACGGGCATTGTTGATAATGATTGCCACAATTTTACTTTCTGGAGCAGGTTATGTTTAAAAAAATTTTAGTACCCATCGATGTTGATTATCCTGAAACGGCCGCGGCTGTTTATCAAAAAGCGGCCTCGATTGCTAAACTGAGCGGTGCCGAGATTCGGCTGATTAGTGTTATGCCGGGCTTTGGTATGCCGATTGTTGCATCTTTTATATCCGATGAAGTGCGTAAAGAGGCTGCTGATAGATTTAAGGAGTCTTTGGAGAAATTCATCAAAGACAACTGTGATGAACCCGTATCATCCAGAATAACAACCGGAAAAAACTGGGAAGAGATCATCAAGGATGCGGACAAGTGGGAAGCGGATCTGATTGTGGTCTACCATAACCTCCGCCACGAGATTAACGAAGTATTCAGTAGATCCTGCTCTCAGCAAGTCTCGAATAATGCGAACTGTTCTGTGTTGCGCCTGCGCAATGTTCAGGTCTAACTTCGTTTACATCCGGAAACGTCTGGATTTGGCTAAAACGCACAACTCGAGGGCCATCGACTGTCAGAATACCAAACGGTGGACCCACTATCCCTTGATTGAGTCGTTCTTATCCAATGCAAAAATCGGAGGAAGAAAACATGACTACCAATAGACGTATAAAGGATATCTTTTTCATCCGATTTTTCAAGCGAGCTCTTATAATTTCCGCATTTCTAATCGTCGGGCTATTCCCTTTTTCCGCTAATGCTTTCGATATTCTTTTAGGTACTGGAGAGACCGGAACATTTTCTCATTTTACCGGCCGAACGATCTGCAGGGTAATTAACAGACATTCAGATAATATTAACTGCAAAACAGTTCCAGCGCCCGATGACGTGCACAATCTCACCAACCTTCAAGGGGGGGGGCTGGATATCGGTCTGATCGATTCACGCATGCTCCTCGATGCTATAAATAAAACCGGTCATTTCAAGTTTCTTGATATCGGTTACGAAAATCTGCGCGCCCTTGTCCCGCTTTATGATGTGCCCATAACACTCGTTGTGCGCAGTGATGCAAAAATCACTTCCCTGGAAGAGCTGAAAGGAAAACGGATCAATGCCGGTGCCCCGCTATCACTCCAACATCTTGCCGTTGATACGATTATGAAAGCTAAAAACTGGTCGAAAAAAGATTTCAGCTTGGTCGGAGAGCTTCCATCTTCCATGTCACAGGATGCGATGGCATTTTGTTACGGCAGGATACAGGGGATGGTACACATTGGCGTACACCCTGATTCGTCCTTGCAACAGTTGTTCAGGCTCTGTAAGGCCAGTCTGGTGAACATGGATGATAACGATATTCAAAAACTGGTCAACGATCATCCCGCTTTTTGGAAAATCAACATTGCCGCCGATACGTATCCATCACATTCAAAGGGAATTATAACGTTTGGAACCAGAGCAATGCTGGTCGCCTCGGAAGACCTCGATGAACAAACGGTCTACCAGATCATCGATGCGATTTATAGCAATCGAGTACGCCTAAAAAGCGCTCATCCGTCGCTATCTTTATTTCCCGTGGGTGCGGCACAAAAGAGTGCTACTGGAATACAGCTACATCCGGGCGCTGCCAAATATTTTTCAGAGCATGGAATGTAGTTAATCACATTTGGACGTTTTATGGTAAATCATACAACTTGAACCGATGCTTTAGAGCTCTTCCGGTGCGGAACCTGGAATAGATTTTAAAGAGAATAACTTCAAAATTCCCCCTGCCCTTTTTACTGAAGGGGGAATCGAAATCCCCCTTGCTTGAAGTAAGACCGAGGGGGATTTTTTAGGAGGACAATCCCATGGAAAGATCTCTGGAACATGTATTTAACCCCAGATCAGTGGCTGTAATCGGTGCCTCTGAGGTCCCGGGAAAGGCCTCTGAGAGGAGAACAAGAAGTCTCATTGAAGGGGGATACAAGGGAGACATTTATCTGATAAACCCGAAGAGATCCGAGCTTTTTGGGCGAAAGGCCTATCCGAGCATTACAGAGATTGATGCTGAGGTTGACCTTGTTATGATTGTTGTTGCACCCAGGTTTCTCACCGCTGCTGTGGCAGATAGTGTAAAAATGGGTGCTAAGGGGATCATCATTATTACCGCAGGGCTTGGAGAAAGCGGGGAAGAGGGAAAAAAGATAGAGGCAGAGATTTTAGAGGAAGCAGCAAATACCGGTGCGTTTGTTATTGGCCCTAATTGTAGCGGCATGTTCAGCGCTTCAGCACATATGAATTTCTTAGGAGTTCCTCATATAGAAAAAGGTCCGATCTCGGTTCTTGCCCAGAGTGGTAATGTGATCGATTCATTGACCCATTACGCCAGGATAAAGAAAGTCGGCTTCAGCAAGATAATCAGCGTTGGAAATGCTATTGGGGTTAATTTTCATGAATACATAGATTATCTGAAAGATGATCCTGACACCACGGTCATCATGACCTATTTGGAAGGCATTTCAGATGGAAATAATCTGGTCAGGGTTGTCCGGGACACTGTAAAGAAAAAACCGGTTATTGCCCTTAAGGTGGGAAAATCGGGTGCTGGAGCAAGGGCAGCTGCCTCTCATACCGGTTCGCTGGCAGGCGACGATGTGATTGTGGATGCGGCCTTCAGACAGGCAGGTATTGTGAGGGTATCCAATGTGGATGAGCTCTTTGATATGGCGGATGTATTTGCCAGTTGTCCTCTCCCTAAGGGCACTAGGGTAGCTATTTTATCAGAGGGAGGTGGCGATAACTCCATAGCAGCAGATAACGCTGAGAAGTATGGAATGGAGGTTCCCGTTCTGAGCAAAGAAACCCAGGAAAGGATGGAGCCTTTCTTGCTTGAAGGTATGCCGGCCAGTAACCCTATTGATTACGGAGGAACGGCTGAAGAGAATCCTCATATGATTACCGAATGTGTAAAGGTTTGCATGGAAGATGATCAGGTAGATGGAATATCTCTAACCGGCTTTTTTGGAGGTTTTAAGGATATCATTGCGCCCCATGTAGCCGAATTAGAGGAGCAGGCATCACAGGATATGGTTGATCTTGTGAAAACCTATAAAAAGCCCCTTCTTGTACACACCAGTTTTGCCAGAGACCCGATAAAATCCCTTGACATATTAAAGGCTGCCGGAGTGCCAGTCATTGAATC
>JAQYWI010000026.1 GCA_030145015.1 Desulfobacterales bacterium | reverse complement strand
GCCATGGCTTGAATCTCCTTTGTTTTAAATTGTTTGTCGCAAAACAACTATAACATAAAGAGAGATTCAGGCCTATTCTTTTTACTTCTCTAACCGGACACAAATGAACTGAAATATTAAAAAGAGCATGAAAATCAAAATTTTTTTGAACTTGTTCTAAAAGTTCTTCGTTAAAAACAATGGCAAAATTTTTCTGATTCTGCAAAACTGGAAGGGTAAACAGCGTTAATGAATCTATCGATTCATTAACCGCCTGGTCCAGCAAATCCTCTACCTCTTCATAAGAGACAAAATATAGCTTTTTGAAGTCAAGTTCGTGGGAGATTATGGTATTGTATTTGCCAAAAATCTGGAGACATTCATTTTTTGTGGCTTTTATAAGACAATGCAGAAAATGGTCTATTTGTTTTGAAAACGATTTATCTTTCGGCGGCTTAAGATTTTGTGCCGCCGTTGGTGTAAAGACAGGAAGCTCTTCACTGAATCCACTATAAAAATCACCGCAGATAGTAAAACATCCCCGCCTTAAAAGGCGGGGCTTTAAAACAATTGTAACTGCTGAGGCAATTTCTCCCTATGTTGGTGGTACTCGATATATTTTTTGATAACATCTTTCGTCACTTTGTCCCCTACCGTTCGGGCAAAGTATCCGTCTTCCCAAAATTCACCGCCCCACAGCTCCTTTTTCACCTCAGGGTATCTCTGAAAAATCCCTCTCGCACATCGTCCCTTCAGACGCTGCACGACTTGCGAAATCGAATAGCGTGGTGGAAATCCAAGAAATATGTGCACATGATCCTCGGCTATTTCCATCGCTTCAATTTCAAAATCATTATTTTCCGCGACTTCTTTAAAACATTTTTCAACAAATTCACGAATGTCACCCCTCAATATCCATTTACGATATTTCGGCGCCCATACAAGGTGATATCGCGTATCATATACCGCATGACTTGTTCGTCTATTTGCCATGCGAAAAGTCTAATTGATTTTCAATCTTTTTTAAAGGATGACGTTTCATCCCCGCCATAAATGGCGGGGTATTCACGTCATATTTTTCATAAAAAATCTAAAGATTATTGGGTATTTTGCCGATTAAAGCTTTGGATAGGAATTTTTTCCGGATAGGTATAACAATGGCATCTATAGGCATCAGCAACATAGACATATTCTCGGCCACGATCCAGCAGTCGGCTCAGCTGGAAACGTTAGCCAATAATGCGCTTTCAAAGGGGATCGATCTGTATATGCGGCAGGACTTTGAAGGTGCCGTTAAAGAATTCCGCCGTTCGATCGGTCTGGCTCCGAACTCTTCGTATTCAACCGATGCCTCCAGCTACATGGCAGATGCCTATCTGGCATTGGGAGACAGCAAGGGTGCAATCAAAGCCTATGATGACGCCCTCAAGCGCAGTCCCAATCGCGATGATATCGCCATCAGTTTGGGCAATGTCTATTTCGCCGAGGAAAATTATGACGAAGCCGTTAAAGCCTATGAAAAGGCGGTTAGCGCTTGGCCGAGCTCCGGCAACCATTATGCTCTGGGACAGGCCTATATGAATGCCGGCCGGTATTCGGATGCGGACAATGAGTTTAATACTATTTTGCGCATGGATCCCGACAAGCCCAATGGAAATTTCGGTTTGGGTCTTAACTTTAGCCGACAGGGCCGTTACGAAGATGCGATTCTGCAATTTAAAGAAGCGATCCGATTAGATAGCGAATTCTATGATGGTTATGCAGAACTGGGTTATGCGTATGCGGATCTGGGTGAAATAGACCAAGCCCAGGAGATAGTAGACAATCTCGAGCGAGTCGCACCCGATTTGGCCGATACCCTCAGTCGTCATATTTACAATGTGGACCCGCCGAAATTTATGTTTGCCTATGCCTCTACCGGCTTTAATTACCACATGCCCTGGAAGACCCCCCTGTCAGCCCTGGACGGTTATTTAGTGACCGCAAGTGCTGAAAAAACATTTACAATGACATTCCAGTTTGACAAGGAAATGGATAGAGAATCCGTCGAAAATGTGCTCAACTGGAACATCGGACGATCCACCCAGAGCGGGCCCGGCCAAGCCTACAATTACGGCCGCCCCGTCCCGGACACCGAAGTCGCGTTACCCCCCTTTCCCAAACACGTTTATTACGATGCGGATAATTTAACCGCCACCGTTTATTTTACCATTCGCCAGAATGAGGCGGCAGACGGCACCATCGACCCGACCCACATGGAATTTAAATTTTCCGGCGAAGACGCCTACGGGCATAAAATGGATCCCAAATATGATCAGTTTATGGGATTTTCCGGAATTGCATAAAAGCGACTTCCTAAACCCCTATAATCCCTAATAATTTTATTGAAATCAGATTCAAAATGTTTACATACGCGTATGTATGCTGCGCTTTTAAATCGTCTTTACCATCACGATCGAATATGATCGGAGGCTATGAACCCGCCTCTAACCATTCAGATGATGTCCCTTTCTCTGAATCGATCCTTAAGTATCCACCGCGCTAACACAATTTAAATTTTTGATAAGTTGTTACCGGCAGACAGAGGCGCGCCAACTAAACATCATTATTGCTTAATCAGACCATCCGGATTAATCAATAGCGATCATCATAAAATTAAAAATTAATACAAAGACTTAAGGTTTTTGGCGAAAATGCCGATACAAAAAATATCAGAGTCTAAATACCAAACAAACTATTTTTAAAGAATTATAGCTGGAAATAAATATACCCCATCAACATGGGGGGAACCGAAAAAGATGGCTGCCAAAAATAAAAAAAACTGCGCCTGCAAAAAAAATGAATTAGAGCAGTCCCTGATCGAAAGCGAGGAGAAATTTCGCCTTCTGATGGAACTTGCCACGGATGGGGTTCTGGTGGTTCAGGACGGCAAAATCAAAGAAGTCAATTATTATCTGGCCAAGATGTGCGGTTACGCTATCGACGAGGTGGTTGATACCGATCTGGCCAGTTTTTTCCATGCAGACGATATCGAAACCATTGCGACCTTTTATGAAAAGCCGTTAACGGACGATAACGCCCTGGCGGTGCATGCCTTAACCCTGATGTGCAAAAACGGGTACCGGGTCGATGTGGAAGTTATCGCCGGCCGATTCATTTTTCAAAACAAACCTTCGAACCTTTTGGTCGTGCGTGATATTTCAGACCGCAGCAGATCAGAGCGTGAGCTTGAGCGCACCCGCCAGCTGGAATCCATTGCCGCGCTGTCCGGGGGTATCGCCCATGATTATAATAATTTGTTAACCGCTATCATCGGTAATATCTCCCTGGCCCAAACCTATCTGGATCCGGATGACAGAGTATTCCTGCTGCTAAATCAGGCCCTGACAGCCTCCAAAACGGCCAAGGATTTGACCCAAAAACTGATCACGTTTTCCAAGGGCGGATCACCGGATAAAAAAGTTGCCGAAGTTGCCAAATTAGTTAAAAACGCCACGGAATTCACCCTGAGCGGTTCCAATCTCAAATGTGATTTTAATTTTCCGGATAACCTCTGGCCGGTGGAAGTGGACAACCGCCAGATCGGACAGGCGATTCACAATCTGATCCTGAATGCCCGGGAGGCGATGCCGGAAGGCGGTCTTCTTGAGGTCAAAGCCGAAAATGTCACGAGCGATGATGATTTGTCCAATTTAAGAAAGGGCAGGTACGTAAAAATATCCATTACCGATCAGGGCAAAGGTATCGCCCCAAAAAACCTGGATAAAATTTTCAACCCCTATTTCTCGACAAAAAAAATCGGGGATAAAAAAGGCACCGGACTGGGGTTATCGATCTGCCATTCGATTATCAGAAAGCACGGCGGCAACATGACGGTGGAGTCGAAATTTCGCCAGGGCTCCACATTTCACATCTATCTGCCCGGCGCCAACGGAAAATCTTCCGATCAAAGGGCCGCCAATACAACGGAGCAGGAAATTCCGATTTTTGGTGAAGGCCGTATTCTGGTAATGGATGATGAGGCCATGATCCGTAAACTCGCCGGTGAGCTATTGAGCTATCTGGGTTATGAAGTTGATTTTGCACTGGATGGTACCGAGGCCGTCAAACGTTATAAACAGGCGCTGGATTCAAAAAAACCGTTTGATGCCGTCATATTGGATTTGACCGTTAAGGGCGGCATGGGCGGCAAAGAAGCCATCCAGGAACTCGTTAAAATTGATCCCCAGGTGGTCGCGGTCGTATCCAGCGGTTACTGCAATGATCCCGGAATTACCGATTTCGGCCAATACGGGTTTAGCGGCGTGGTAACGAAACCGTATACGATGAGCGAGCTGGGTGAAAAAATGAATCAGGTTATTTCCGGCCAACTCAATTAAGTCCTTCCTGAATTGAGCTCAACTTAGGTCCTTAATCATCGATCGTCACCTTTCATTTTCCACCAAACCAAAACAATTCTTCTAACCTCCGGCGCTGTGAGCCTCCTTGTGAGGATCCAATCCTGCCGTTGAATGTTTTCCTAAAACCCTTGCCTATTGCTATCCTATGACCTAAAATCAACCAGATACCCATGATGAATATTCGCGTAAATAGAAATAAAATAATTATTTTCCTCGTGCTATTTCTCGCGGTGATCTGCGGCGGTCTGGCGGGGGCTTTTTTTGCGCTCACCCACGATCTGCCCCAGATCCGCCTGCTGGAAAATTTCAAGCCCGATGCGGTTACCCGTATCTATTCCGCCGACAAAGTCTTGCTGTCCGAACTATTCATTGAGAAGCGCGAACCCGTATCCCTGGAAACCATTCCCCTGTTTTTAAAGGCAGCGCTGGTGGCGACAGAAGATCGCAAATTTTATAAACACAGCGGCGTCGACCTGAAGGGCATCGCCCGGGCAATCATCAAAGATATTAAGGCCGGCGAATTCGTGGAAGGCGCAAGCACCATCACCCAACAGCTGTCGAAAACGCTTTTTCTAACGCCCCGCAAAACACTGGTGCGCAAAATCAAGGAAGCTATTTTGGCCTTTCAACTGGAGCGCCGCTACACCAAAGATGAAATATTGGAATTGTACCTCAACCAGGTTTACTTCGGCAGCGGCGCCTACGGAGTGGAATCCGCCGCCAAGATATTTTTTGGTAAATCGGCAAAAGACTTAAGCCTGGCTGAATGTGCACTGGTAGCCGGCTTGCCGAAATCGCCCTCACGCTATTCTCCTCTGGTAAATCCGGATCTGGCCATCAAAAGGCGAAATACCGTATTAAGGCAAATGAGTGACACCCATATTATTTCCGATGCGGACTACCAACTGGCGGTTAAAGCGGCGCTTTATACCAATGGCCGTCGGTTCAATCCGTCCAAAGCACCTTATTTTGTAGAATATATAAAAAAGTCGCTTGAAGATGAACTGGGGTCAACGCGACTGTATAAAGGCGGTTTATCCGTTCTCACAACCCTCGATTACAGGCTGCAATCGGCCGCCGAAAAAGCAGTCACGGACGGACTCGCGGCGCTGACCGATCGGATGCAACATGCGCGATTAGAGGAACCGGCTCCCGAGGCCGCCCTGATATCTATTGATTTAATCTCGGGCGGCATTTTGGCCATGGTGGGCGGTAAGGATTTTAATGCCAGCCGTTTTAATCGTGCCTCTATGGCGCTCAGACAGCCCGGATCGGCCTTCAAGCCGTTTGTTTATGCCTATGCCATCGAGCAGGGTTTCGCCCAAAACAAAAAAATTCTGGATGCACCGGTCATATATCGAGGTGCGCAGGGCGGCGTTGACTGGAAACCTGAAAATTTTTCTTTAGAATATAAGGGCGAATTGACGCTCCGTCGTGCCCTGGCGATCTCCCAGAACATCCCGGCGGTTCGATTGCTGCAAATGATGGGACCTTATTCGGTAGCCCAGTTCGCCCATCAACTCGGCATCAAATCACATCTGGCCTCTAATTTATCATTGGCGCTGGGCACGTCGGAGGTCACTCTCATGGATTTGACATCCGCCTATTCCGTGTTTCCAAATAAAGGTGAAAAGATAAAACCGTTTGGCGTTCTTGAAATTGTCGATCGACAGGGTCGCGTCATCTGGCGGGCCAAAACTCAGAAAAGGCTGGTGATGTCGCGCGCCGGAGCCGCCATTGTAACCAATATGCTGGAAGGCGTGGTTAAAGAAGGTACCGGCAGGCGCGCCCATGTTCTGGGCAGAGCCGTCGCAGGAAAAACCGGAACGACAAATGATTATAAAGACGCTTTGTTCATTGGCTTTTCACCTCGTGTGATTGCCGGTGTTTGGGTGGGCCGGGACGGGGGCGGTAGCCTGGGTGCGAAGGAAACCGGAGCCAAAGCCGCTCTACCCATATGGATTGACTTTATGAAAGCGGCCCTTCAAAATGAGCCGTATCAATACTTCGATATTCCCGATGATGTCAGCCAGATCCGCATGGATCCCATCACCGGTTTACTACAGCCGGAAGATTCAAAACAATCTGTTGTTGCCCTGTTTAAAAAAGGCACCGAGCCCGGAAAACAGCGCTAAAGCCATTGCCGTCCAGCCCGCAGCTTTCATCTTAAACCTAACCCGGATAAACCGGAAATACGAAACTCGAAACCCGAAATACGAAACAAATTTCTAATCACCAAAATTCAAATGACCCAAACAAAAAAAAGTTGATACCCGCTCAGATTCCTATGAATCATTGATAGGCAAAGATCTACAAAGATGCTAAAAAATATCTTTGCACTAAAAACAACAAATTTATAATTAAGACGCTAAAATGTGCGCTCAATTTAAGTTTAATTAAACGGCAAACAATGCTATAAAGGCATCATTATGATTCGAAAAGCAGGCATTCAAGACGTAAAGTCGATTCACGGGCTTTTGCAGGAATACGGCAAAAAAGAGGAACTTCTGGCACGACCGTTAAGTGAGTTATATGATCATATCAGGGATTTTTCTGTGTATATGGATGAGCGCAATAATCAGTTGATCGGCTGCTGCGCCCTGCAGTTCTGCTGGGAAGATCTTGCTGAAATTCGATCCCTGGCTGTTCTTCCCGAACACCTGGGTAAAAATATCGGGTCAAAGCTTGCGAAAACGGTTTTGCAGGAGGCTAAATCGTTTAATGTCAAAAAAGTGTTCACCCTCACCTACAAGCCGGACTTTTTTAAAAAATTAGGTTTCAATCAAATCGAGCGATCCGATCTCCCGCTGAAAATCTGGAGCGATTGTATGATTTGTGTTAAATTCCCGGACTGCGATGAAATCGCCATGATGAAAAAGCTTTAAAAGAAAGTGCCTAAAGTGAACTAAAATGAGCTAAAGTGCCTAAAGTTTTGGTGTCGCTACGCTCCGTCTTTTTTAGAAAGATGCAAATCCTATTTTTTGCTATCGAGGACGAAGAGAATTTACAATTCCATCTGCATCGCTTTTGTCGTCGTACTCGTACTCGTCGTCGTCCTCGTTTTCGAAACAAAATCCAGCTACTTTTTCACCATTTTCTGTTAAATGATAGAATTCCTTAACTTTAGGCACTTTAGATCACTTTAGTCATTTTAGGCATTTCTGGTTAGGTGTAGATAAGGTTGAGCGGAATCGGAGGATATTTCAATATCCCCGGTTTCGGAAGGATATGCTGCTCGCCGACCGTTAGCCAGTACAGGTCCGGTTTAACTTCTCTCAGCTTGCCGTCTTCGGGTTCACGGGCATGGTACGTTCGGGCATAACTTGCCTGGAAAATGCAAACCCCGCATCTTTTCTCGCGCGCCACGACATAATTCTTTTTGAAAACCAGGGGCGATAGGCCGAAGCCTTCAGCGATTTCATCCAGTTCCTTGAGAGAGCGTTTTATCAAAACCGATTTGGAGATACCCCGTTCGGAGATTCGAATCAATGCTCTGGATTCACTGCTGCCCGCATATACAGTTGAGATCCCCGGAATCCGTTTAAGATACTGGGCAGCGACAATGGCTGCCGTCCGCCTGCCGCCCACCATCACCGGAAGTCCATAATATTCAAAAAACTTCTTCTGGATATCTTCGGCATACTTGTCGCCCTTTTCGAATATATCTTTGGATATATACCTCAAGCTCCGCGCCATATCTTCAGCAGCTTCAGTTATAGGCCAATCAACCCGTACATGAAAATGGGTAAGGCCATATCGATTCCTTGCAAGGCTGGCTGCGTCGCCCTGTATCAGCAGGGCATAATCGATCGGCAGCATAATTTTTAAAAAATTTTTAAAATAGATGGATTCAAGATATTTCCAATTGCGGTCAAACTTATCTTCAAGAGGCAGTGTTTTAAAGCGCAAAAGATTCTTCTTGGTGGTTTTATTGACATCGAAAAACCGGATGTACTTTTTATGCTCCGGCAGAACGGAATCTTCTACAAAAATAACAAGAAATGCCTTCTGCGATTCGTATTCCTGATCGGGAATACGCCCGCGTGGCTTCATCTCCCGTTTTTCAACAAACGGAAAAGGAATTTGATGGGAGCTGAAAGTTTTATATGAATCAATAAGGGCATATTGCAGTAGAAATTGATCCAGCTCATCCCTCAACAGCTCATAGTAGGAACGCCTCAATTTATCGGCGTGGCTCAGTTCTTCCCTGTAATTCCAGTATGCCAATGTCTTCTCCTGTTTAAGAACGTGAATCTCAACTTCTCATTAATTTTTATCTATTTTCATGAGGAGCCCCTTGGTATCATAAAATTAGAGGCTTCATCCCGCGAAGCGGGGCAAGATTCAGATATTACCTGAATTTTGCACGAGTCGGAGGCTTCCATAGGCAAGGCACTTAAGGGCGAAGCTATAGTAAACTATGCTTCGCCCTTAATAACGCAGCATATGAGAGCCTCCGGCTCGCCCGAAGGGTGAAAAAAGATGAGAAATAAAAATGATCTTCATCCGACATAAAATAACAAAAGGTTCTCATCTATTTTCATGCAAGATTCAGGTATTATAATATCATGATTTATTATAGAGTTAAAGAAGGAAAATAATCAGGCAGGCAATTATAGGAATTGGCGGCTAGTTATTTGTTTTCTATCTTCTCGATCCAAAGATAAATTCTTTCACGGTAGGCGTAGCACAGGAAGGCCAAAATCAGGCAAGCACCAATCATAGCCCCGAGCAGAACATAATTTTGTTCATATAGGAATGCACCCTGCATGCTTAAGGCAAATGTGCCCGGCATTCTGCCGATGCTGGCCAGCAAAATAAAAATTTTGATCGGCAGCGTGCTCACACCGAGCGCCAGGCACAGATAGTCCTTGGGAAAGCCCGGAAATAAAAACAGGATAAACAATACGATAACGCCCTGACGTTTAACCATCCCATCAATTTTTTGAAACTGATGCGCCGGAATCCGCTTCCGTACATAGCGCTCACCCAGGAAACGGCCAATCATAAAATTCAACCAGGAACCCACTGTCAGTCCGATACTGGAATAGATAAATCCCGGCAGCGTCCCGAACAGATAACCGCCGATAAATCCGGTGGCTTCGCCCGGCACAGGGGCAAAAATGACCTGAAGAATCTGAACCAGCATGAAAACCGGCGGCGCACCGGTTCCAAAGGAAGAAATAAGGAGCCTGATTTGTTCCCTATCAGAAAACAAATGGTATAAATCAGTGGTCTTTTCCCAGATCGGAATGCGAAACCAGAACCCCGCAAAACCAAAAACAATCAGCGCCAATATGATGGAAATTTTAAATTTATTTGAAGCAGCTGTTGAGGGCATAATTTGATGAAAATGGAAGGCCTACAAAAGTAATTTAAGCGCCTATGTTTTGCCGCCACCCTTTTTTTGGCGCTCCAAAGATTTCTTTTTGGACCATCTTTCAAAAAAACTGATAGTGCCGGAACCATAGGCGCGCTTGACCCGCTCTTCTTCAACTTTAATGCCCTCCGGCCCCTTGACGGCTTCCCTTAGACATTCAGTTTTACAGAAACAGACCATACAGCTTTCCGGGGTATGCCTTAAACCGTCCTTTGCCAGCGGGAAGACATTATCGAGTTTTCCGAAACAGTAAGGATATTCTTTTTTTCTCTGTGTCATTTATAATGATAGAATTCCACCGATATTCAATGGGCAGTGGTCCATTTTTAATTTTTTAAAATCTGTGTAATCTGTGTAATCCTCCAAAAGGATGGCGGACAAGTCTGCGGATAATATGTTTTCATAATCTACTTTCAAGTGGGTTCTAAGTCCCCTGCTCCGTCAACTTTTCGAACTCCCGGTTCATGCGTGCAATATAGCCCTGATCCGCAAAACTGAAATAGCGATTATCTCCAATGATGAGATGTTCATGCACGACCATCCCCATCACCTTGCCGGCAAAGACCAGTTGCCGGGTAACGGCAACATCTTCTGAAGAGGGTTTCGGGTCGCCTGAAGGGTGATTGTGGGCAAAAATAAGAGCAGCGGCATCATGACTGAGGGCTGCCTGAATGACTTCACGCGGATATACGCTGCTTGCGGTCAACGTTCCTTCAGAAATGGTACTGGCGGTAATCACCTGGTTTTTAGAATTCAAAAATATGACTTTGAAAAATTCTCGATTCTTATCTCCGATGCTATGGTACAGGTAATCGAAAAGCGCCTTTGAATCATTAATTGCATCTTTATGGATGAGTTTCTTTTCAAGATATCTTTCGGCAACGGCTTTGATCAGTTTAAGACCGAAAAGGTTTTTGGGACCGATGCCGTCGACTTTACCAAGCTCCTGCGGTGTGGCTTCAAGCACCCCTTGCAGTGTTTTAAATCTTTTCAGGGCTTCTTTAGCCGCATCTTTGCAATCTTTGCGCGGCATGGCCAGGGTGAGCAAGAGTTCGATCACTTCGTAGTCGTGAAAACCATCAAGGCCGCCGGCAAGAAATCGTTCGCGCAGTCTTTGTCTGTGGCCCGCTCCCTTGTGCGGCCGCTGCGCGTTGCGGGTTGCAGGTTGCGGGTTGCGGGTTGATGTCTTCTTTTTCATGAGCAATTATCTTCCATTTTCAAAAAATTGAGATATTCTCGTAATCATATACAGCATGCACTCAAAACGCACGACGCGCAACCCGTAACCCGCAACCCGTAACTCGCAACGCGTAACCCGAAACGCGCAACCCGCCTTACGCCTCATCCAACTCCTGTTTGAGTGATCGCGTCATTAAGCGGTAGACGGCCTCTTTAGGCGCCAGATCTTCATAAAGAATACGATAAATCTCGTGGCATATCGGCATTTCAACACCGAGCTTGCGGGAAAAATTATAGACGGATTTGGCAGTTTTAACCCCCTCCGCCACCATGTGCATCTCATCCAGTATTTGTTGAAGTTTTTTGCCTTTGCCTAACTTTATACCGACCGTATAGTTTCGGCTGAGATTGCCCGTGCACGTCAGTACCAGATCTCCAAAGCCGGCCAGCCCGGTAAACGTTCTTGGATTGGCTCCGAGATGAAGTCCCAGGCGGCGGACCTCGGTCATTCCTCTTGTGATTAGCGCTGCCCGGGTATTTAAACCCATTCCGAGACCATCCAGGATGCCGGATGCAATCGCAATTACATTTTTAACAGAACCGCCCAGCTCAACACCGACAAGGTCATCACTGGTATACACTCTGAAATACGGTGTTGCAAATACGTGCTGCACCCTGGCGGAAATTTCAGGGTCCCGGCACGCCACCGTTACCGAAGTAGGCATTCTCTGAGCGACCTCCCTGGCAAAACTGGGGCCGGACATCACCGCCATCCGCTCCGCCGCGACTTCGGGAAGATTTTCTTTGATCACACCCGACATGGTTAGATGTGTCTTTTGCTCAATGCCTTTGGAAGCAGATGTAATAATCGTGCCTGCCGATAGATGCCCGGCCATTTTTTGAGTTACCGCCCGCATAACATGCGAAGGCACGACGATCACAATCAGATCCTTAGCGGATACAACACCGGCCAGGTCATTTGAAGATGAAAGATTGGGCGCAAGGGTGTGGTCCGGAAGAAAAAGCTTATTTTCATGAAATTTTTCAATATGGTCCCGGACCTCTTTTTCAAAGACCCAAAGATCGACCGGATAGCCTTTGCATGCCAGCAGATCGGCGATGGCCGTCCCCCAGCTCCCGGCTCCCACAACGGCGATCTTGAATTTCTTCAGATCTATTTCAGTTGGTGTTTGCATTTCTTAAGCGTCTATTCTTCTTCTTTTTCTGCCAGTCTTGCGGCACCGACAACCCGTTCTTCGGTATCCATGCCCATGAGTGTTACACCCTGGGTATTGCGGCTGATTATGGAAATCGAATTAATCTGCATTCGAATTACTTTGCCGGCGTCGGTCATCAGCATCAAATCATCATCTTCTTCAACCAGCAATATCTCTACGACCATCCCGTTGCGTTCGGTGGTTTTTATTGAAATGACACCCTTGCCGCCGCGTTTCTGGACCGGATATTCATCAATCGAAGTGCGCTTGCCGTATCCGTGTTCGGTCACCGCAAACAGCGTTTGACCGTGGCTGAGGACCTCCATACCGACGATATAATCTCCTTGAGCCAGGCGCATTCCCCGAACCCCGGTAGCAACGCGCCCCGATGGGCGAATATCGGATTCGTGAAAACGGATGGATTTTCCCATGCGGGACCCCAGGAACACATTCAGGGTGCCATCGGTAATCCGCGCAGAGATCAATTCATCGCCCTCAAGAAGATTCAGTGCAATGATGCCGCCAAGGCGGGGGCGGCTGAATGCCATTAAATCCGTCTTTTTAATCACGCCATTTTTAGTCGCCATCAAAATATGATAGCCCGGCTCAAATTCCGGTACCGCCAACACGGTGGTAAGCCTTTCCTCTTTTCCGAAATTCAGCAGGTTCACGATCGCCTTGCCGAGGCTCATACGGCTGGCCTGGGGCATATCGTAGACCTTGCGCCAGTAAACCCTGCCCTGATTTGTAAAGAAAAGAAAAGTGTGGTGGGTGGAGGCCACAAACAGATGTTCGACAAAATCATCTTCCTTGGTCCCCATCGCTGTTTTGCCTTTACCGCCCCGGCGTTGGTTTCTATACAGTGTGATGGGATTGCGTTTGATATACCCTCTTTTGGAGATCGTGACGACCATATCCTCTTCAACAATCATATCCTCGATGGTAATTTCTTTGGTCTCTTCGATAATTTCGGTATAGCGATGATCGCCGAACTTCTCCAGTATCTCTGAAAGCTCATCTTTAATAATATTGAGCACCAGCTTTTCGCTGGCAAGGATCTCCTTAAATCTGGCTATATCTTTGATAATATTTTTATAGTCCTGCTGAATCTTATCGCGCTCGAGACCGGTGAGCCGCTGCAGTCGCATGTCCAAAATGGCCTGGGCTTGTTTTTCGGTCAGACTAAATTTCTTCACCAGCTGGGATTTGGCCTCCGCCGGTGATTTGGATGCTCGAATCAAGGCCACTACATCATCCAGATTATCCAATGCAATCTTTAAGCCTTCAAGAATATGGGCCTGGTCTTCGGCCTTTTTCAGATCATAACGCGTCCGCCGTATGACGATATCTTTGCGGTGCAAAATGAAATATTGCAAAATCTCTTTAAGATTCAGAACTTCCGGCCGTCCATTGACAACCGCCAGTAAAATAATTCCAAAACTATTCTCCATGCGGGTATGTTTGTAAAGCTGATTGATGATCACACCGGCGATCTGGTCTTTTTTTAGCCCCAACGCGATTCGCATTCCGTCGCGGTCCGATTCATCCCTGACGAATTTTATGCCTTCGATGTTTTTATCTCTGACCAGTTCAGCAATCTTTTCAATCAGTTTGGCTTTATTTACCTGGTAGGGCAGCTCTGTGACGACCAGGGTCTCCCGCTGGGTGCGTTTGTCTTTTTCAACCAGAAGTCTTGCCCGAATGCGGACCCCACCCCGTCCGGTTTGATAGGCAGACCTTATGCCCTCAGTTCCATAGATCATACCGCCTGTCGGAAAATCAGGACCCGGCACAAGTTCAATAAGCTCGTCGATTGAAATCTCCGGGTTATCGATAAGGGCTTTCAGGGCTGCAATAATTTCAGTCAGATTGTGGGGCGGAATATTGGTGGCCATCCCCACAGCGATACCGGACGACCCGTTGATCAGCAAACTGGGGATCTTGGCCGGCAACACGGTCGGTTCAAATAGGGACTCGTCATAGTTAGGCGCAAAATCAACCGTCTCTTTTTCTAAATCTTCCAGCAGTTCATGCGCCAGGCGCATCATTCGAATTTCCGTGTATCGCATGGCAGCCGGAGGATCTCCGTCAACGGAGCCAAAGTTGCCCTGGCCATCAACGAGCGGATAGCGCATGGAAAAATCTTGGGCCATCCGCACAATCGTATCATAAACCGCCGAATCACCGTGGGGATGAAATTTGCCGATCACATCGCCAACAATGCGGGCCGATTTTTTATACGCTTTGTTCCAGTCATTTTTTAACTCCCGCATGGCATAAAGGACACGCCGGTGAACCGGTTTTAAACCATCGCGGACATCCGGCAGTGCCCTGCCGATGATTACACTCATGGCGTAATCAAGATATGATTTTTTCATTTCTTTTTCGATGCTGATTTCAGCAGAACGTTCGCTCTGATACATTTCAACTCCATGTAAAGTAGTTATTGGTTAGAAGTCACAGGAACCCATCTCGAAAATGCGTCTAAGTGTCCATGGCTGCGTTGCCCCGTTAAATCGGGATCTCACATCTTTTTTTATGAACATTAAGGGGTTCGTCAAACCGATTCAAAATGCTCACATACTAACGTGTATGCTCCGCTTTCGAATCGATTTGCGCCTTGTCCTGAACCCTGATCCACCTTTTTGAGATGTGTTCAAGCCTCTATCTTGCGCGTTCTACCAGCTGTTGATAACTCGCTTGATAGATCTCAGCCAGGGTTAAAAACGCGGTTACCACCAGGGGGCCGTAAATAATGCCCAATATGCCGAACAGCTGCAGTCCGCCGATGATGGAAAGAAATACGATCAGGGTGTGCATGCGTACCCGTTTACCCACCAATTTGGGTTTGAAGAAATATTCGATGCTGCTTGAAAGGACAATATAAAATACCAGGAAAAAGATACCGGCGCCGATGCGCCCCTTTAAAAATAAAAAAATGGCTGCCGGTACAAATACGCCGCCGATTCCCAAAATCGGCAAAAATGCCATCAGCCCCATGATGACGCCCCACACAAAAGGCGATTGGAGCCCAAAGACGGCAAAAACAATTCCGCCTAAAGTGCCCTGGATCAATCCGCCCAGGCCATTGCCCAGTAGAATGGCGGTGGCAATGTCTTTGAATTTTTGAATCAATTTTTGATCCTGATCCTCCGGCAAGGGCGACAGTTTGACGATAAAAGCGACCAGGCGATGACTGTCAATGAGCAGGTAAAAGATAATTAACAGCATGAAAAAAAAGTTGACGATAAATTTAAGCACATTGGCCGTGATGGATCTGGCCTGCTCATACAGAAAAAGCCCCACCACCCTGCCGATTTCGGCAATCGCCCGGTTGAGCTGTTCACCCGTGATTTCAATTTTAAACTTAGCCAGAAATTCGTTAATTTTTCCAAATATGTCACTCCTTTCAAGCAACTCCATAATGGGTTTGCTTTGTAACGCGCCTTTTGCGGTTAAATACAAGTCCCAGGCTTCATTGGCCAAAATTCCCACAAAAAACGAAAGGGGCAGGAAAAGCACAAAAAAAATCAGAACGCAGGTCAACAGTGATGCAATCGTAGGATTAAATTTTCGATTCAAAAGTTTATAAATTGGAATAAAAACACCGGTAACAACGATGGCCAGGATGATAACCGATATAAATGGCCATAAAAGCCAGCCCATCATGAAACAGGATAGGGTAAAAACAGCCAGAAAAAACCATAAGATTAAATTCGGGGAACCCTGATTGCTCACATTCCCTCCTATCAAAATTTAGGAGTCAAAATAGTCGATCGGGACAAACGCCACGACGCAACATTATTGCCTGTGGAATAGGTTGGCCATTGCAATGGTAATAGAAGTGAGGGCTCTTGTAAGGTTTGAGGACAGATTTTTTACTTGGCGATAAACCCTCCGGCTGCAAATATCAGAAGGGTTTCATAAATGAAAACCGGGGCCCAGCTGCCAAATATGGCGAAGACAATTCCGCCGCCAATGATAGCCGGCACGGCACAGAAAACCAAAATACCCAACTTACGGCTGACGTCCATTGGAATGAACCTCCTTTAGTCGATGGCCGCAGGGCGCATCGCGGTTTGGATAATAACATCCTGAGTTCAGATAACTAACCGGAGTCAACGACCACCCGCACAGCGGGTGGCTTGGATTTTACCGCAATAGGCGGTAAAAGACAGGGGCGCGAAGTGCCCCAATCGTTGCGGGTGGAACCGGGTGCGTATCAATGACCATACCTCTCTGTGAGAGGGATGGTTTGGGTTTCCGTCCGTAGGACGGAAAAACAAGCGAACGTTAGTTCGCAATCATTGTGTTTGTGATCGGGAGCGAAGCGCCCGATCGGTATACAAACAACCACCCGGTTCGGAAAACCCAATTAAAAAGAATCGGTTAGTAGAAAGATCATCAAAAGCCGGATCGCTGACCCTGCTAAAAAAACCCAATATTTTCAATGGGATCGAGGGCTAAAAATTTAACTAACTATTAGCAATTATTACGAAAAAAGTAAAGAAAAAAGTATAAAAAAAAGGTTCAGGGTTCACGGTTCAAGGTTCAAGGTTTCTGGCAGCTGCAGAGGGCTGCCCGTCTCTCCATTTTTCATCTGTTGTCTGATCTCTGATATCTGTCTTCTTTTAACCCTGGACCCAGAACCCTGAACGTTTGAACCTTTAGTCTAACGTTCTACAATCATCGCCATGCCCATTCCGCCGCCAATGCACATCGTAAATAGCCCGGTGTTATAGCCCTTGCGCTGCATATGATGCATGCCCGTAACCATCTGGCGGGCTCCCGTGCAACCGATGGGATGTCCCAGCGAGATGCCGCTGCCCAGCTCATTGGGGCGATCATTATCAATACCAAGCTCCCGCATACAGCCGATGGCCTGGGCGGCAAATGCTTCGTTGAGCTCGATCATGTCGATTTCCTCCAGCGACATCCCGGCCGCAGTTAAGGCCTTTCTGACAGCCGGAATAGGCCCCAGTCCCATATAGGCCGGATCCACCCCGCCGGAAGCAAACGCTTTGATTTTAACGATCGGTTCCAGGGATAAGTCTTTGGCTTTAGCGCTGCTCATCAAAAGCACAGCTGCGGCAGCGTCGTTGATCCCGGAGGAATTTCCGGCAGTAACCGTCCCGTCCTTTTTGAATGCCGGCCTTAATTTGGCCATTTTATCCATGTCGGTGTCCATTGGACGTTCATCAATATCAAAAACGGTTTCAGCTTTGCGGGTTTTAACAATCACGGGGGCAATCTCCTGCGCAAAGAGCCCTGCTTTTATGGCCGATCGTGCCCGGGTGTGGCTGAGGACGCCCAATTCGTCCTGCTCCTGCCGGCTGATATCATACATGGAGGCAATGGCTTCGGCTGTAACGCCCATGTGATAGCCGTAAAATATTTCCCACAATCCGTCAAACACCATCAGATCCAAAACATCACCGACGCCGGTCAACTCCATCCGATGGCCCCAGCGGGCTTTGGGCAAGGCCATGGGAACCATACTCATGCTTTCCTGCCCTCCGGCCAGAACCACGTCCGCCTGCCCCAGCATAATGGCGGAAGCCCCCAGGGCAATAGCCTTTAGGCCCGAACCGCAAACTTTGTTGATCGTGTAAGCCGGGGTTTCTTTGGGGATTCCGGCGGCAATCATGGATTGTCGGGCCGTGTTCTGACCCTGCGCTGCTTGAAGCACGTTGCCCATGACAACCTCATCGAGGGTTATGGGTTGGGCACTATCGTTCCAGTCATAAGATTTCTTTTCAAGTTCCGTAAGACCTTGATCTTTGAGCTTGTCGGGGGCCGCAGCCTTCATGATATCACTCGGGACCGGCCTTAAATTCGCCCGCTTTAAAACATCTTTCATGACCACGGCACCCAATTCAGTTACCGGAATGTCTTTTAAGCCACCGCCGAAGGTTCCGATTGCAGTTCTCGATCCACTGACAATTACGACCTCTTTCATGCGCACACCTCCCTAACCCGGATAAACCGGAAATACGAAACAAATTCCTAATCACCAAAATTCAAATGACCCAAACAAAAAAAAAGTTAATACCCGCTCAGATTCCTATGAATCATTGATAGGAAAAAATATACAAAGATGCTAAAAAATTTCTTTGCACCAAAAACAACAAATTTACAATTAAGACTCTAATTAGCTTAACAATTATCGAAAAAGGGCTTATAACATGGATATAAACATGGGGTCAACGGAGATAACATGTGCTTAATCCTGCTTTCATATAAAATGCATCCGGATTACCGCTTAATTCTGGCGGCCAATCGGGATGAATTTTATAACCGCCCGACAGCTCCCCTGGATTACTGGGCTGACCATCCCGATGTGCTGGCAGGACGGGATTTAAAAGGCAACGGCACCTGGCTCGGGGTCACGCGATCCGGATGCATCGCCGCCATAACCAACTACCGGGAACCGGCCGCGCACATGGAAAATGCACCTTCACGCGGCATTCTCATTCGCGATTTTCTCACCGGAAACGCATCGCCGCAGCGATATTTAAAAGCCGTCAGCAAAATGAGCCAGGCCTACAATGGATTCAATTTAATCGCCGGCGACCCTTGCGGACTCTATTACTATTCGAATCGTGCCACCCGGGTCCGGCAATTGCAACCCGGGCTTTACGGCATTAGCAACCATCTCCTCGATACTTCCTGGCCCAAGCTTAAAAAAGGTAAAATGCGCCTGCAAGGCCAGCTGAACGGAAAGGAAAAAATCGATCTCGAAAAGATCTTTGAAATTCTTTCGAACAATTCACTGCCGCCGGATGACGAATTGCCGGACACCGGCGTCGGTTTGCATTGGGAGCGTATTTTATCCCCGTTGTTCATCAGCAGTCCGGATTACGGAACGCGATCTTCTTCGGTTGTTTTGATTGATACATCCGGCCGGGTAACCGTTAGGGAACGCACATTTCTAAATACAGGCAATGAAATAAAGGAAGGCGAAACCCGTAAATTCAGTTTTAAGATAAACAGTTAATCCCCCTGGTCCTTTTTTGTTTTTGATTTCCGGATCAGCTGCCGCCATTTATCGAGTCTGTCTTTGATTGTCTTTTCAAAACCCCTATCGGTCGGAAAGTAGAAGTACTGCCCTTTGAGTTCATCCGGTAAATATTCCTGGGGTACGATCGCATTCTCGTAATTGTGGGCATATTTGTAATTTTTGCCGTAACCGAGGTCTTTCATTAACCGGGTGGGCGCATTGCGGATATGAAACGGTACCGGCAGGGAACCTGTTTTTTTAATGACCGCCCTGGCTTTGCCGTAGGCGGAATAAATGCTGTTGCTTTTTGGGGCCGCGGCCAGATACACAGCCGCCTGAGCAAGGGCCAGCTCCCCTTCGGGATGGCCCAGGAACTTAAAGGCCTCCATCGCGTTCATCGTAATGCTGAGTGCATCGGGATCAGCATTGCCGATATCTTCCGACGCAAAGCGTACCATTCGGCGCGCAATATAAAACGGATCTTCACCACCCGCCAGCATACGGGCCAGCCAGTAAAGGGCCGCATCCGGATCGCTGCCCCTTAAGCTTTTGTGAAGCGCTGAAATTATATTGTAATGTTCTTCGCCGCCTTTGTCATAAACAAGCGCTTTTTTCTGTATGGCAATTTCTAAATCCCTTAAGGTAATGTCCCCGGCGGTTGTTGAACTGTCGGGCTTTTGTCTTGAACTCATCAGCGAACCCGCAACTTCTAAGCTGTTTAAGGCCACACGTGCATCGCCGTCTGCGATCCGTACGATGTAGTCGCGGGCGTCTGCTGCCAGCCCGATGTTTAGACCCCCAAGGCCTCTTTGTGCGTCACTCAATGCCATATCAATGATTGCAGAAATATCTTCTTCGGTGAGCCTGTCCAGGGTAATCACCCGGCACCTCGACAATAGCGGGGCGATGACCTCAAAAGAGGGATTTTCGGTCGTCGCTCCAATCAGTGTAATCAATCCGCTTTCGACGTGATGCAGAAAGGCATCCTGCTGCGCTTTGTTAAATCGATGGATTTCGTCGACGAACAGAATCGTGCGTTTGCGGTGAATTTTCTGCTGATTTCGGGCTTCTTCAATCACCGCCCGAATTTCTTTGACGCCGGAAAGTACCGCCGAAAAATGAACAAAATACGACTGCGTTTCCCCGGCGATAATTCGGGCGAGAGTGGTTTTTCCGCAGCCCGGGGGACCCCAGAATATCATCGAGAAAATCCGGTCTTCCTCAATGGCGTGCCGGATAAGCGATCCGGCGTTGACCACATCATCCTGGCCGACAAACTCGCCAATATGCCGGGGCCGCATCCGCTCTGCCAGCGGCCGCGTCGATTCGGCTGCCTTTTGGGCGTGATAATCAAAGATGTCCATGAAAAATACCTTTGGTATTTTTGTTATTGGTTATTTGCGTTTCCGTGCCCTTCCCTTTGGTTTACGATTTTCGCGCTGCCGGAACAGAATTCGAATGGGGGTCTTGTCCAAACCGGCTTGTTCTCGGATTTGATTCATTAAAAAGCGTTTATAAGAGAAATGAACCGCCTGCGGATAATTGACAAAACAAACAAACGTGGGCGGTTTGGTGGTCACCTGGGTTGAATAATAAAATTTAATCGGTTTGCCGCGGGAAAGCGGCGGTGGGTTCTTCGCCATTGATGTTTCCAGAATCCGATTCAGTTGTCCGGTTCCGATTCGCTGAGCATATTGATGGTAAACATCGTCAACCATTTTAAAGATTTTGGCCACCCTCTGTCCTGTCAGCGCTGAAATCGTCATGGCCGGCGCAAAAGTTAAAAACTTGGCCTGCATTCTCAATTCATCCAGATATTGTTTGGCGGTATGGGTGTCTTTTTCCAAAAGGTCCCATTTATTCAGCAGGAAAATACAACCGCATCCGCGTTCAAATGCATATCCGGCAATACTGATATCCTGATCGGCAATTCCCTCGTTCGCATCCAGAACAATCAGGGCAACATCACAGCGGTCCAGACTCCGAAGCGCTTTGATGATTGAAAATTTTTCAATTTTCCGGGTGACTTTGCCCTTGCGACGAATACCCGCCGTATCAATCAGCAGGTAAGCTTTGCCGTCCACCTGGCAGACCGAGTCAATCGCATCCCGGGTTGTTCCCGGCTGATCGCTGACCAGATGCCGTTCCTCACCCAGCAGACGATTGATTAAAGAGGATTTGCCCACATTGGGTCGGCCGACAACCGCCAGACCGACGCTGTCTTCAGCTGCCTTTTGGTCCGGATCTTTATCAATCGCAGAAAACCCTTCTACCAGAGCATCGAGAAAATCAAATATCCCGTATCGATGTTCAGCCGATATCGGAAACAGCGGTTCAACACCAAGACTGAAAAAATCAGACACATGTACTTCCTGTTCGGCACCATCTATTTTGTTGACCGCATAAAACACCGGTTTGTCGGCAAGACGAAGCAGGTCGACCATATCGCGGTCAAATGGTGATAGGCCTGCTTTACCGTCCAGCAGCAAAATGATCACGTCCGCATCTTCAATCGCCTGTTGAATCTGAACGCGAATTCCATCCGAAAATTCATCTCCTGCGGTGAACCCGCCGGTATCCACAAGCGTAAACTCGATCTCATTCCAGCTCGCATCCCGGTAATGCCGGTCACGCGTGACTCCCGGGAAGTCATCCACCAGCGCATCGCGGGTGCGGGTGACCCGATTGAAAAAAGTCGACTTACCGACATTGGGACGGCCGACGATGGCGACAATAGGTTTCATGATAAATATTATTGAAATAAAATTTATATTCTTTTTAATTCGTTAACGAAAACAACACCAATGGACAACATTTATGGCTTATTGCGATAAATTGCAAGAATTTCATATATAGGAGGTAAAGGGGCTGTATTACAAATAGATCAGGGGTCGGGGAGTTTTTTTTCAAGGCTTGTCATTCCCGCCCCTGCCTTCGCAGGGACAGGCTGCGGCGCCAATCCAGAAATGTTTTGCTGAAAAATCTGGATGCCTGATCAAGTCCGGAATGACAGGCAGAAATTAAACGCATTTTTGAATTATGACACAATCTGCTGACCGGGCATGACGGGAAAAACTCCTCGACTGCTCACTAAATTGTGTTTAAAAAGTCAATTTCCGACTTGTCGTTTTCCAGCCTGAGTTGTCCTTCTGGGGCTCTGAGTTGTCGTTTTCCGGCTTAATCTGGCAGAGACTTTTTGTTCAAATATGAGTTTGTAAGGGGCATTCCCGTGCTTCTTACTCGGAAAAACATTACTCATACGGGATTAAGAATAGCCTTATTGGCTTCTTCTGAGGAAACAACCTGGATGACCTCGAATTCCACCAGGTCTTTCCAGCGCTCAGTCCATTTACGAAAAAGTGTTGGATTTTCAGTTTCCATCAGTTGAAAGCAGCGATCGAAATCGGTGGCAACCCAGCTGTCAATGTAATTAAGACCGTCAGGCAACATTCGACCCTTTTCCTGAGCCCTGCGATATACTTGCCTGGCACTACGGTTTTTGAATTGCTCAATTACCATGAATAACATTATACACCTTCCTAAATCGCCTGCCGAGGCGTAGCTCGTCAGAGCAAAGACTGGTCCTCCTGGAGCCATGCGTTACGTGCCGCACCATAGCTTAATAAGTGAATTCCTATCAATAACTGGCAGGTACCCGTGGTGGAGGCTTACCTTCTAAACGGTCAGAAACAAGGCGGCCAAGAAACATTGCAAACGGTGTGATATCCTGTTCCACGCTCGCGCTTTCCAGTGCAGCCATATAGTCGTCTCGCTTTTCCAGTGGAATAACGGTCCAGAGATACCCGCCCCCGGCAAGCATCACGTTCATAATAAATCGTCCCATACGGCCATTGCCGTCCATGTACGGATGGATATATACGAACATGAAATGCCCCAGAACAACCCGCACCGAAGGTTCCGGCTCTTCTTTCAGCAAATCAAAGAATGCCGGCATACAGTCCCGCACTGCATCAGGGCGCGGTGGCACATGCATTGAGCGGCGGATATATACCTGGTCTTTACGATAGCCAGCGAGGTCCGCTGTCCGCAGGAGGCCGGCTGCTAGGCTCGGCCCAAACATTTCTCGGTACCATTCACCGTGATCATTATCGGCAACTGTTGCGGGATTTTCGCCATTTAACACCTTGCGTACGCTTCTGCGAACCACCTGATAGGCCTGCCAGTATCCGCGTGCGGCTAAGGCATTACGGTTTTCGCGGTCATCCTCGTTTTCATCCGGATTCCACTCGCCATTACGGACCCGTGCGATCAGATCGGGGCTAACCCGGTAACCTTCAATGGGCAACGAGTGATAGCGTCCGTAACATAAATGTCATCGACTGCTTTGAGATAGGCATTAATGCCGGAAGGCCGGCCAGGGGCGATCGGAAATTGTTTAAGAATTGGTTCGCGCATCTGTTGCCACATTAGGCGAATACGGTTCAGGTACGGAGACAGTTCGCGCGCTGGCAGGATCAGACTTATTGTGTCTTCGAATGGATCATTTTCACGAATGTCGTAGTCTGCGGTTTTCATTGTTTTGACAATATCGTCGGCAATACGGTCACGTCCGACATTTCGGAACGCACCGGCGAGACGGCCGGCGACCGTGGTGCGTCCACCTTCAAGGAGCAATGCAAGCACGTCAGATGCATCGCGCATCATGGCCAGAGCCGCACGTGCGTCCGTCGCATTCTGACGAAAGAATCCAGATCGGCAGCTCACCAGACCCGCAGGTACAGAGAACAGGCGCAAGCCTTCCTTCTCTGTAATTTGTCCAACCGCGGGCAAAGCCGCACGGGTATCGAAGGTTTTTGGACGGGTATGATTTTGAATCTCTGTTGGATACATGCACTTTTGAAGGCGCTTATCTACAGCAGAAATACAGCCAATGTTACCAGTAATTTCAGGAAAAAAAATAGAGATCAATTTTACCACTCCATTCGTCCTTATTAAACAACACATCGTCGCCAAAGATTTTCAAATTTATAGGTACTTGACATATTCTATTAAGTGTCAATTATCGGAAGGATATGTGGTTGTGTATCGCATAGAATTGTTTAAACTCATAAGCAACACTTCGGTTAATTAAAGATAGCCAACGCATATCGATAGTCATATCGGTTATTCTACGATTTATGAAATACAAAAGGAGGTGCGACGATGATGTTAAAAAGATGGTCTCTGCTGATGGTTGTGGCGACGTTGTTGTGTATGGTTGTGACGGCTGATGCCGGCTGGGTTATGGTTGAACAAAATGGAGATAAAACGCTGATTTCCAATGGTAGGCTTAAAGGCACGTCGGAAGGGGTCAGCTGGATATTCAATGGGCCCAAAAATGAAATGATCTTTATTCATAGCGACCAAAATATTTACTGGCGGGGTACGGTCGATGATTATTGCTCCAGTACAGCCACCATGCTTGAGCAAATGATAAAAGGCATGCCGGAAGAGCAGCGTAAGATGATGGAACAGATGATGGCGAAAGGAAACCAGTCCGCTGGTCATAAGGTGACTGTTATAAAAAACGGCGATGGGGGGACCATCGCGGGTTTTAAAACAATCAAGTACAGAGTGATGGTGGACGGTGAGCTGTTTGAAGAAGTTTGGCTGACCACCGATGCCTCCCTGATACGGGCATATAAACCATTGATTCCTATGTTACAAAAATTCGACTCCTGCTTGGCAAGCATGGACATGGAATTTGAGCCGGAAAAATCTGTCGAATATCAAAAACTCTGGGAAACTGGATTTCAATTAAAAAGCATAAGATATGAGTCCGGTAACCCGGAAACCGAAACCGATGTGGTGAAAATGCAAAAAGCAGAAATCCCGGCTCAAGAGTTTGCAGTACCGGCCGGGTATCATCAGCGTTCCTTCGCTGAAATGATGCAGTCGCAAATGGAATAGCAGGAACACTGGGAAATTTATATGGAAGCAATTTAAAATTAGTAAATTAAGCGGTAACCAGTTTTATCAATTCACCAACAGGTGAAGTACCAAAAAATGGATATTTATAGAAAGTGTATATCAAAATCAAATAATTACCAATTCTACAGATTTATTGAGAGACTGTCGGAAAAGTCCAAAAAAAGTGATTTTAGCAATTTCGCATGTAATAAAATCAATAACTTACGAACATCAAAATCATAGATTTAGGGTTTTTCGACAGTCTCTGAGAGTATCAAAGAAACATCTTAGCTTGGGATATCATAGTCATTTTTCGATAAACCAATCTGATAATTTTCTATCAGGGTCAATAGTTTTTTCTATGCTTACTATCCACTCTAAAATTTCTGTAATACCAAAAGGCTTTCTTAAAAGCATTAATTCAATAGATTTTGCTCGTAAAACATCGTTTTCGGTAAAATCTCCAGACATCAAAGTCATGTTTTTACACTGACAACCTTTGCGTATTTGCCCTTCTAGGAAATCTATACCTTGTTGAACCGGCATGTTTAAGTCCGATAAAATAAAATCAGAACAAGCTATTCCAGTTGGACAGGGACATATTTTTTGGTGAGATATCGGGCAAACGCCGGGATTAGGGAAAGAAAAAACCTCATATCCTCTTTTATTGAAAAAGTCGGATAATAAAGATCGAATTTCTTCTGAATCATCGAATATAAGTATTCTATATATTGTTTTATTTTCCATCATTTTATTCAACTCACATGCATCGGGTGAAATCTAAAATATTCAATATCGCAAATTTCAGATTTATTGAGAGACTATATGCAAAATCACAAAAATACAGTATCATCAAAGGTTAGGTACAAGCAATAGGTTTTGAGAGGAAGCCCAAGGCCGGAGGAAGCGAACCGCGCAAGACAAACTGGTTAGTGAAGGAAGAGGGGTTGTGTGCAGGTGTTGGTTAAGTGTTGGTGCCGGTGTTGATATCATTAGCGTATATTTTTACACGGATTTGCTTGGTGGCCTCTATGGTAATTTTTCGTTCCATTGATTGTCATACCCCATCATCAGTTAAAACCCTTCACCAATGCCTTATAATACACCAACAAAAAAAAGGTGACCCACATAAAATAAATTATGAATCACCTTTAACCGCTATTTCATTTATCTCATTTTTCGAAAAGAAGTTCAAGCCCATCGGCGCATGCTCGGGCTACACTATAGCCAGCCTTTTCTTGCCCGGGCATTATATCCCAGCCCCCTTTTTCAATTAAGCCAGCTCTCTGATAGCTACCTATTTCCTTTAATTCTTTAAGTTTTTCTTTATGGTTCGGTTCCTTCATAAATTGGGCAACGCAGATCGCCGCCTGACTCGCCAAGACCGCCTCTTCGGACATCGTTTGGGTAGTCTTGGAGGTTGTCCAACCCCCCCACGCAAAACCGATGATCATTGCGATGATTGCCCCAACAATAAGACCCCAAACTCCAAACTTAACCTTCCCTGCAGTTTCTGGTTTCATTTCATACCTCCTTTTTAAAAGAAACGATTAGGGTTAACGTTTGCTTCTTAAGCCAAATGACAGAGAGATAGGATTGCAGATTCTAAATGCGGTGAGTTCTCTTAGAAAAATGAAACGCAAACCAAACGAAAATGAATTGGAAATTTCAGAGTAGGTTATCAAGCAATTTCATGGTGAATCGATGCTTTAGCAATAGAGAATTAAGGTTACAATGTCAAAGAATTTATTTTCACAGTTCATATTTGTTGCCAGAAATCCAAACATCCGCCGATTGCAGATATATTGATCGTAAGTTTATTAAAAATGTTGATATCCATTGAGCGATCACATAAAAATCGTGTTTTTCGATACCTGCGATCCTTCTTGGCAGAGTTGAAATTCTCTAAAGAAGATATCAGGTTTTGTCGGTAAATATCAAGGCAGAGGGTTCTAAGGTATGATTATTGGGTAAAAGGATCAACTTTAGGCACTTTTCCGCCAGCGATCTTTAGCGGAGCAGCCCAGTTTAGGCACTGATTTTAGGCGCTTTCGGTCGAAAGAGGGCCTCGACCACATTGCGCACATATTGCTCGTCGGATAGCCCATCGGTGGCTTCTTGGGGAAAGGTCACGACGGTTTGGAAATGGGAGGTGAGCTCGCGAAAAAGCTCAATCCGGGCCTGGGATTCCAAGTCATCCCGCCTGATAATCGACTGAACGGCAATCTGCGCTTCGGCCGGTGTGATATGTTGCCGGAGGCGCGCTTCTAAATGGGGATATTCCCGGAAGGAATTGTATTTGCCTTCTAAAAGCTGATTCAAATCCGGTTCGAAAATACGAGGACTCCAGGTGACGATGGTATTGGCCGCAAAATCACCTAAACGCTGAGCCCTTTGATTGAACAGGCAAACAAGACCGCCTATCAAATACAGGGCGGGCAAACTGTCAATAAATCTTAACAGATTTCGGATGACAACCTGGCTGAATTGGAGTCGCAGTCCCTGTTCATCCATGACTCTAAGCCGCAAAAGCCTTTTTCCCAGTGTTTGTCCATTCCAATACCACTCCGTTAAAATCCCGTAGCCGATCGAAACAACAAAAAAACCGATAATATTTGCCGCCATTGCAAGATCGCGGCTGATAACGCCCAGGATTCCCAAAACAACATTCAAAATCGAAATGATCGCAATAATGGTCCCCAGATCTATCGCCCATGCCAGAAACCGCGTAACCGGCCCCGCAAGCGGCAGCGAAAATTCGATGCCTTCAGGTGTTTTAATTATGAGTGTATTCGTTCTACCGGATAACATAGTTCAAAACAAAATGAGCTAAAATTTAAAATGCCTAAAATGAGCTAAAATTAAGGGAATACTTTAGAGCGAGTACAAATGGCTTACTTGCTTCCAATAGATGTAAAAAGCGCAAGTAGTTCGCTGCATTCTTCATAGTCGGTCTTTATTTCCTCCCCGGTTAACCATTTTACTTCTGTAATTACTTCTAACCAGAATTGGGTTTCACTTGCCTCACTTTCACATATTTTTATTTTATTTCTAAAGTCCGCTTTACTTCTCGCTCGATTGGCTTCTCGGTAATTAGCACCAACTGAAGTTCCTGCCTTTGTGAGTTGATTTCTAACAACTCTACCTTCTGGAGTATTGGGTAATTTGACTGAAATCTTTATTATTCTAACGGCAAACTGTCGAGTTCGCTTTTCAAGTTCTTTGGCAAATTGCTTACGACTCATGGGTTTTCTCAATAAATTTTAGGCATTTTAGCTCATTTTAGTTCATTTTAGGCATTTCCAATAACTTTAGGCATTTTAACTCATTTTAGATCATTTTAGGCATTTGTCTTACGCCCTTTCCTGCCAGCCCTTCCCAGGAACAACACTAAAATCATCAACTCGAAAACGCCGAAAGCGATTTTGATTTGGTAAGGCATGACCGGTTCATGATATTGTGAAAAAAAGGCTTCGATAATTCCGGCCCAGACCAGCATCAGGGCCACACCCAATATGAGTGTGACCAGATCATTGGATATTTTCCGCAAACGGTTTCGCAAAGATATGGGCTTGCCCCATCCGATAAGTGCTCCGGCCAGAACGATGCCGGCCTGCCCGGCAAGTAAAATGGCCGGGATTTCAACCGCCCCATGGGGCAGCAGCCAGCCCAGCAGAAATGAAGTCTCACCTGCCAGAATATAATCGACCGCCACCGCTCCTAAAATGACGCCGTTGTAAAACAGCATAATCAGGGTGCCGATCCCCCAGGTCATGCCGAGTGCAAGCGTAAAAATGGCGACCTTGGTATTGTGCGTCATTAAAAAAGAAGAAAAAGATGATTTTGAACCTTTGAGACGATCGGCATCGACGCCTTCTTCCTTTTTTACGCGATCCGACGGATCTCCCTGGAGATGAGAAAACGGCAGAAGTATCTGCTTGGTGCTCGAATCCACTATAATGGTAAATCCGCCAAACGCGGCCCCCACCACAATCGCCAGTAAACTAATCCAGAATGCACGAATATGTTTACGGAAGGTTTGCGGGAAAATCGTGAAAAACCAGTGCAGCGGCCTGAGCCGGTGGGGTTTTTCACGCGTTTCATGGATCTCACCAAAAGCCCGGCCCACCAGAGATTCGAGATAAAGCCGGGTGTTCGGCTCAGCGGAAAAGGTGGAAATCTTGGCTAAATCCGCTGACGCACGCTGATACAGATAATGAAAGCGTTCCAGGTGCCCGAGCTTTAAGCGGTACTCCGGCTTTTTTTCAAGCCGCTCCAGCACCGCTTCCAACTCCGACCAGTGCGAGCGTTCCTCTGTTATAAATTTTTGAAGATCGATTATCATAATATAAAAAAAATGAGCTAAAATTTAAAATGCCTAAAATGATCTAAAATTAAGGTCTTTGGCAAATTTCTTACGATTCATTTGTGTTCTCTTTTAACTTTAGGCATTTTAGCTCATTTTAGTTCATTTTAGGCATTTTCAATCACAAAACCTGTCTTCTCTTCAACGCCAGATACTGTGAAACCAGCTCCGTGCAAAAGTTTTCATTGTCCAACAGACCCAAACCCACTGCGCGTCTTTGTAAGACTTTTTGAGTTTCCTGCAGTCGTCGCCAGAGCAGGTGTCCGCCCAGATCGTTGTAGATATCATTAACCGATGAAACGGACCCGGAAGAAAAAAGCGGCCTGGCAGCCTCGGGTTTGAACATATTGACCAGAATCACATGCTGTCTGGAAATCAGATCGATGTATTGGGTAAAACTATCCGCCAAAACAGGATCATCCAGATGCGTTAAAAAAACCAGGAGCGCCCGTCGGCGAATTTTGGTGCCGATAAAGGTAAACAATTCAGCAAAATCAGGAGAAACGCCGCGGGGCTCCAATGTATAGAGCGTATCCCGGCATGTATTGAAATGCGCTTTTCCCCTCTTGGCCGTTAAAAAAGAGCGAACTTTGTCGTCAAAGGTCAGTAAACCAAACAAATCCCCCTGCCGTTCGGCGGCCAGCGCCATGATCAAAGCGGCTGTTATAAAACGCTGCAACATGGTGGTTAAGTCGGCCACCGCGGTTTGGGCATCATCGTCGATCGGTGGAGAACTTGGCTCCGGTGATCTGGCGCTTAATCGCGATGCATCGATAATGACATATATTTGCTGGGTCCGCTCGATCTGATAAACTTTAGTTATCGGTTCTCCTCGCTTGGCGGTCGTCTTCCAGTGAATATCTTCAAAGCTGTCACCGGGAAGATATTCTCTGAGCTGCTCAAAATCCCGTCCTTTACCGACCTGCCGTTGCGCGTGAATACCCAGTCCCTTATTTAAAAAGAGCCCGCTTAAATTTTTGTGCTCATCAAACAGGTTGGGATACACGCGAATCTCCATATTGATCCGAACCGCGGTTCGGATCGACCAAAATCCCCATAATGATGCGGTCTCCAGATAGCAGGCATCTAAATGGTAGCGTCCCTGTTTTAAACCCGTAAGCAACCAATCGATAGATGAAGTATGATTGTCTTCCGGTAATTCAACGCGAAGTTCAACCGCCGGTGTAAAAATTTCTTCCGGAAACGCTAAGCCGAGTCGCATGCGTTTGACCTTCAGTTTCGGGTTTTCAATCTGTAAATTGAAATTACCCTCCTTGCCCTTTGAAATCCGAACGACTTCCGGCAGCGTAACACGGATGCCCTTCAGGCTCCCCTGCGAGCGATAGGCATCCCTTGTGACTGCAATAATGATGACCACCGCCAGAACAATGGTGGGCGCTGCTATGGAAGAAGCCACCACCACTAACAGGGTCAGGGGCAGAAAAATAAGCCCTATAAAATAAATGAGTCGGTATGCGGGAACGAGTTTCACTATAGATGCTATCTGTCTGGTATTATATAAAAAACTTTAACCTGCGAATGCCTAAAATGAGCTAAAGTGAGCTAAAATGCCTAAAATTAAAAGATGATTGAGAACCTTTCCAAAATTTAGGCACTTTAGTCATTTTAGGCATTTTAGGCATTTCTTCCAAGTTTCGCATATGATAACTAAAATAAAATTAATAACCATATAACGTGCTGATAGGCTATGCCTATCTGGGTACCGCAATCTCTTTTAAAATATTCTCAATAACCTCTTTGACGGTTAATCCCTCGATTTCATATTCGGGCCGCAGAATCAGGCGATGCTCCAGGACCGGATAGGCCATGGTTTTGATATCATCCGGCGTTGCAAAGTCCCGCCCGTTAACGGTCGCAAAAGCCCGGCTGGAAAGCAGCAGTGCCTGGGTGGCCCGCGGTCCGGCCCCCACCAGAACACTTTGATGGGTGCGCGTTTTACGGACAATGTCGACGACGTAAGCAACCAGGTCGGCTTTTACCAGGATCCCTTCCAAAGCCAAACGCAATTTGGCTAATACTTCCGGCGTTATGATCTGCTGGACCGCCCCGCTTGCCAATGTGTTTTCCGGGGAATCTTTGCCGAGCATTCGCTGTGCAAGCGCGAGCTCTTCATCTTTTCCGGGTGGTTCCATGGTTATTTTGAGCATAAAACGATCTTTTTGAGCCTCGGGCAGTGGATAGGTGCCCTCATATTCGATCGGGTTTTGGGTGGCAAACACCGTAAAATTCGGTGATAACTCATGCGTATCGCGATCGATCGTTACCGTGCGCTCTTGCATGGCCTGAAGTAATGCGGACTGCGTTTTGGCCGGTGCCCGGTTGATCTCATCCGCAAGCAAAAAAGTGGAAAAGACCGGGCCTTTAACCAATGAAAACTCATTGGTTTGCATGTTAAAAACGTGGGTTCCGGTAATATCGGTGGGCATCAAATCCGGTGTAAATTGGATGCGCGCAAAATCACAGCGCATCACGTGCGCAAGGGTTCTAACCAGCAGGGTTTTGGCCACCCCGGGTACGCCTTCGATGAGTGCATGAGTGCCTGTAAAAATCGCAATCAAGGCCAGATCCACCACATTTTCATAGCCAATGATTACCTTGGCCACTTCTTTTTTAGTTTTTAACAGCGCCTTTTTTAAAATTTCCGTATTTTCAGTCATTGCGTCTTTCCTTTGAAATTATTTTGATGATCCGTCGATAGCCCTGAACAAGATCAATGGATTTTGGGGACTGGGTTTCAATCCTTTGAAAAGCTGATTTGATTTGCTTGAGTTTATCGTTTTGAAACCGTTTTTCGGGTTGAATGCTGCGTTCCCATTCCCGCACACAGGTCTGTAAAAGTTGCCGCTTTGGAATATTGCGACGCAGCAGGCTGATTAGACCCCGGGTAGATTCCCGATCTGAGACAAAATTTTTACTTTGTTGGGAGCGGTTGCTCTTTGTCGGCGGTACAAAATAAACTGAATTTTTCCAGATGAACAAAAGTGCTAAAATAGCAACTCCGAAAATAAACCAATGAAAGCGATAATTTTTAATCAGCCTTAAGACCCCGGGATGTTTAAAGATCCCGAAATGGGTTTCATCAAAGACGACCTGTGCGCTTTCACCGATCATCCAGGCTAAAAGTTCCGGGTGACGCTCGGAACGCAGCGCTTCATTACTCATAAAAAAGGAGTCCGCCGCAAGCACCAGACTGCCCTTGCCAAAGGGTCTTTCGATAATGACCGGCCGTCCATCGGCGGCATAAATTACGCGCCAGGCGTCTTCAAGTTCGTCAAAATAAAGGGCCGTATGCCAGGAAATCGATTCGGGCAACCCCTGGAGGTGGGTTTGAGATAAATCATCGCTGCGGTTAACGGCCGTATCCGCTGCTGTGTCGGCAAATGCAAGGGTCAGACCCCATTGCTCTTTTAATGAAACGCAATTGCCGGGGGTATCCGGGATTTGACGGCCGGGAGCCGTCTGAGGTTTATTATCGTCATTATTGGACGTATTTGAAGCGTTTTCAGCCGCGGGCGGCTCGGAAAGATTTTCGGAATCCTTATGCCCATCGTTCTGTTGGGCCTTTTCTTTATCTTTGACTTTGTCGGTTGGTGCGAAGCATTTTGACATTCGCCAGTCGGCCGGTTTTTTCTCAACCGGCAAAAAAGACAACAGCAGCCGGCCGCCTGTATCTGTTAAACGCTCAAATACGTTGAGCCACTCCGATGACACGGATTCCGAATTAATTGCAGCGATGCCCACATAAAAAAAGGCCGTGCGTTCTTTAAACTTCATATTTTGTAACGTCAGGTAATTGCGGCTGACCAGGGCCGCATTGATATTTTCCAAGCTTTTATAAAACGCCCGGCTTCCCAGCGGATCACTGCGCAACGATGAATAAGCCGGATATACGTCACCGGCCTCAAAGCGCAATAGAAACAATTTGACAACTCCGAGCATAAAGCCCAACACAATAAAAGTAAAAAAAACCACACGTATGGGGTTAGCTTTGGGCAATCGTCATCATCCTCTTTTGAATCGCAGCATAATGGTCCAGGTCCGGCCGGCTTATTTTGTACATCCCGTACCAGGCGCATTCAAAAACCGCTCTGCTTTTGGAAAATGCGTTTAACAAACCTTCTTGCTGATGGGCCCTTCTGCGCAGCTCAATTTCGTATTCCCGATTGGATTTATACTTTTCAATGGTGATCAGCTCATGCGCGGCCAAATCGGCCAGGATCGCCAGATAGATAGCCCGGATGGCCTGACGCAACGATCCTTTTTCGGCTAATTCGCGCGCAAGCTCCAGCCAGCGGTTTACCGGCAGATCATCGGCGGTGGTGCTTTCGTCTTCCAGATCGGGTGTGGATTCAACCGCGGTTTCAGCAATTTCAACCCGGACGGTCTGCCGATGCTTCCAGGAACGCCACAGGATAAACACCAGCGTACACAAAAGCCCGACGAGCAGGACAATGACGGCAACTCGCACGGATTTTATCCAGTTTTCATCGGGCGACGCCATACGGTGATCAGCGCTGGGCAATAGATCGATCAGCCAATTGATCAGTTCATCAATCCAGTTAATAACAGCCTTTAATCCCTGGCCCAGCTTATTGATTATCCACGCCACCACCGAGGCAATCGGTCCCCTGGGTGCTTTTTCATTCTCGGCAGTTATCTCCCTGGGCATCCGCCAGGTAAATTCGCGTTGCGCCATCACCTCGTCAATGGAACGATCCAGTGCTTCCGGCGAGGCAAAGCCTGTTTCGGTTGCCATCGAAGCGATGGGGTTGGCGGCCAATAATACGGCAAACAATAAACCGATAACACCCCCCCCTGTTCGGCCGGGCATCAAGCCTTTTAACTCGGTTTTCAGATCGTCCCCTGACTTTAAGGCCGCACCATAAAAACATCGCAGGACATAAACGGTTTTGACCAGCGGATTCATACACAAATAAGAAATGCCGATGGTTACCACCCAAAAGGTGGTGTTGATCACATGCGACCCGCTCAGGGTAAACATGGATTCAATTCCAAGATATTTTTTCAACAGGTGCGGCAGGATATAAATTGCACCGGCAATATTTAAAAAAACGACGATTCCAAACATAAAAAAAATCGCCAGCAGAATATGATTTTGCCGCGGCCACAGCCTGGCTTGAAACCACGCTTTTTTGCATAATGCTTTCAGATCACTTAATTCCGTAATCGCTTCAGCAGTGACATTTTGATAAAAGGCATAGCACCAGCCGAATGGAATGGCGATCACGGCTGCCAGCGGCAAGATGAAAAAGGCGGTCGCATGAATCAGGGTCTGGGTTGTGATAAGCGACAGGATTCGCTGATAGGACCATTGCGGCAGCGGTTGTCCGCTGATGTTCATCTTTACCCGGGCGGCAAATACAACATGCCAGCATTTCATCCATATATACAGCAAGGCAACTCCCAGGGAGGCAACCGCATGATAGCTCTGCGCATCGGCACTGCGACTCATGTCGGCCCAAAAATAAAACAACCCCAAAATAAACGGCAATGTTCCGATATAGTAACCGGAAAGCAAAAACAGGGGTGCCTTTCGCAGTAAATGCACGGCTTCTTCTAAAAGAAGAATCGCACTTTTGCGATGCTGTTTCGGCGCCCTTTTCATTGTTTGTTCCACCACCCTAAATCCCATAGGGTCCCTTCATGAAATGCGGAAGGCAGCGCAAGCAGAATTTGGCCGAGGTAATAGAAGAATATCCACAGAAGCATTCCACCCAACAAAAAATGGATCATCCGGGAAAACCGGCTAAATCGGGTTAGACCGAAAGCGTCAGGATGGATTTTTTTGCTCAGACAGGCGGCACATAACACTTTGTCTTCGTGCTCGGTCACGCATTCGCGACAAAAATAACGCCGGCACTCCGGGCAGCGGGCAACCGCCTCCCGTAACAGGTGATTGAAGCATCGCTGGTGCTGCAGATCTTCCATCAGGAAATCCTTTTGGGCGTAGCGGTATGGACGGGCCTCGTCGGTAATGCCGCGGGTTTGTGTATGACCTGCTGAGGATTTTTTAACATGAGAAGCCCCGGGACACCGATAAGTACAGCACCACTTAAAGCGATAATGTTAATCGCCATCATTAAGGGACTTTCCCAGGGAGATATGCTGGAAATCAGCTTGAACAATTCCCACTGGTTCTGCCAGATTTCAGGATGCTTGAATGTTAAGGTTATGCTGACAATATAGCCGGCAACAAATGAGAAGCAGACATATCCCAGAGCCGCCCAGGTCATTGTGCGCAGCGACTGTTTTAAGTTGCTTTCGTGCTGCTTGACCAGTGCCACAACCACACAGATTCCCATCAGCATACTGATCGCGGTGCTTAGCAAAGACAGCGCAACATGCGTATAAAAGAAACTGAAGGCGATATACACACTATCCACCACCAGTAAAACAAATAAAGCCAAATGCACCCTGCCCTTTTCAGGCTTTTGTGTTTTTAAGATCTGTCTATTTCCGCCGGGCAAGGTCCGTTGGGTTGGATGGGTGGATGGATGGACTGATGGTTTCCCAAAGGTCTCAGGCTTGATACGCCCCTGTCGCTGTTCGATAAGAGATCTGAGCCGATTCATCACCGGTTGCGTCGTTTTCAGACGATGCAGCGCGTGTAATTTTTCCGTTTGAACCGCGGTTAAAAGATAGGTTTCACAGGTCGGCCCTTTAAAAAAGTTTATTATCCAAATGACCAGCATCACGCCGGCGATGACGGCAGGCAAAACGGACCACCCTCCCCCGGAAGTAACGGCAAAAAAACCGAACAGAACCGTTATGGCACCTAAAACGAAATTTAGCACGCTTCCCACCCGGGTTTTGCGAGTGATGATGGCTTGAATGTCGTTGAAGTAAAACCGCTTATAGTCTTCGACACCCCATCGGGAATATATCTGAAGTAAATGGTCGGAGCCTTGCCAGAGGGTATAATACCCGATTAGAAAACCCTTTTTCTTACCGGGCAGTCTTTGGTATGTTGAAGTCTCACTTGCCATTATTTAATTAGCTTCTTGTTTGCTGATCTCTAAACAAGTTGTAAAGGTCGTTATAGCGAGTGCGGCGAAACAATCCTTTAGATTGATAATAGACAACTGACGAATGAATATTTAAACGGAATAATTTTATAATAAACTGATAGGATTCCTCCAATATTCAATATTCAATCATCGATATTCAATTTTCCTTTAAGCGGATATCAAGCTCCCAAAAATCAGAACCCATCCGGCAATTTGTAAACAGGCAATCCCGAAAGCCAGAATAAAACGAATCTTGGTCCTTGGAATGATACTGCGGGGCGCATTCCAGTAGCGGATGACCATAAAAAGGACGATCGGCGCTGAAATAAGAGTCGGCCAGATAAACAGCATCGAAATCAGGGCTATAAATAAAGCGATTTTGTCATAGCATACCCTGTGGTTTTCCAGATTTTTAATCTTGCGCTTGGTTTTGCCTTTCTCCAGGCACATCGGGCAAAGATGCTGACTATTAAACTCAACGTCACACAATGCACATAGAAAACGACCGCAGGCCGTGCAGGCCACGGCCGCCTTTTTAGCGGGGTGATAAAAACAGCCGGCTTCTTTTTCGGTCTGCACCAGATCACCGGTGTGGCCGAAGGGCAGTTTGCGAAATAATGCCGGATAAACATCCGCGCGCACGGATTCTTTACATGTGGGACAGGGAACCAGGGCAAAGGTGTTGACCGCCTCAGCGCCGAGCGGTGTTTTGCACTGGGTACATGAAATCACAGATCACTCCTTCAGCAAATCCAAAATCCAAAATCGAAAATCGAAAATATTATCGCTCTTACGCTCTTATCACGCGCGTATCACAGATTCGATCGTGAAGGGCGCGTTTTTGGTCATCAAAGCCGGCCATAAAGTAACCAATACAGAGAATCAGTCCGCTGATGTATTTAGCAAAATGCCGGCCAACTGATCTGGCGAAGCTAACCTGGGTGCTATCTGCCACTACGACCTTTAATTTACACGCCATCTTGCCCGGTGTTGCTGCATATTTTCCCACAAACCAGGATTCATATGCGGCCGGTATGATAAAATTGAGAAGCGTGGAGAACAATTTCATGATGGCAAACACAGCCGGTTGATCAAAAGAAAAAATGCCCATAAACGAAAGTGGAAGATAAATAATTGAAGTGGCAATTGCCAAAATGATCCAATCAATAAACCAGGCACCCACGCGGATCCAAAAGCCGGCATATTCCATGGCACCGGCAACCGTCACGCCTTCCTTAATCTTTTGAACAAAAATCGGCTTGCAGGTAGCGCATATCCAGGCGTCTTCGAAACGAATCATATCATCTTCAGCAAACGCCTGCCCGCATTCTGAGCACACCGATTGTTGGATCAACGCGCTTGGCGCGGCTGGTTGCACCGATTGAGAATCACCTCGAGTCTTGCGGCGCACGTAAAGGCCCAATTCTTGCCATGCGTGCATGCCGGGTTGCCACACCATGGTTTGTGAATTAACTTTTTTGGCCTTGATGAGCGTCTGAAGCTCAGCTTTGCCGATGGGACCCACCTGACGATCCCCATCGGCATAGTATAAATTCATGCTCGCCTCCGGTTGGTTTTGTGGGCTTTAAATTAAGCCTAATATACTGATATATGAGTCTATATCGGCCAAAGGCGTAATAAACTTAAACAACAACGCCCTGATTGAGCCTTTACCGCTCAATCAGACGTTAATCCGCCGCGGCGGATTCGTAATTCGTTATTTGAAACGGAAGATTAAGACGGATCTTGTTCTTTTTTTGAAGGATTAACCCATAACCTATAACAAATAACCAATGAGGCCTATTTTAGCACAGATTCGATTATTAGGCTTCATTTTTCGGGGGAAAGGTAGGTTTCGAGTTAATGTAAAATCTGGCTGAGAAAAAGCTTGGTGCGCTCGTGTTGGGGGTTTTCGAAAAACTCTTCAGGGGAGTTCCCCTCTACAATTTGACCATCGTCCATAAAAAGGACCTGGTGAGCCACACTCTTGGCAAACCCCATTTCGTGAGACACCACAATCATGGTCATGCCTTCCCGGGCGAGGTCGATCATAACATCCAGCACTTCCTTGATCATTTCAGGGTCAAGTGCAGAGGTGGGTTCGTCGAAAAGCATCACTTTTGGCGCCATACAGAGGCTGCGGGCAATGGCAACCCGCTGCTGCTGACCGCCTGAAAGCTGGCCCGGGAATTTGCGGGCTTGTTCCGCAATGTGCACCTTTTCCAAATAGTGCATGGCTGTCTCTTCGGCTTCTTTCTTGGGCACCTTCCTGACCCATATGGGCCCAAGTGCAAGGTTATCAACAATGGTCAGGTGGGGGAATAGATTAAAATGTTGAAAGACCATACCGACTTCAGTCCGAATTTTCTCGATATTTTTTAAGTCGTCGGTCAACTCGATCCCGTCTACGATAATCTTGCCCCGTTGGTGTTCTTCAAGGCGATTGATACATCGGATGAGCGTCGACTTCCCGGATCCGGAAGGTCCGCAGATAATGATACGCTCCTGTTTTTTGACTGTAAGGTTAATGCCTTTCAGAACATGAAAATCGCCATACCACTTATGCATTTCAAGAATTTCGATGATGGCATCGTTTGCCAAGGAACTCTCTGTCTTCTCTGATTTTTGAGTGGCCATAAGGATGCTCTCTTTTAGGATTTAAGCCCTGTTTCCAACTCACGTTCTAAACGCCGACTGTAGTTGGACATAAAGAAACAGCAGAAAAAATAAATCAGGGCAACAAAAATATAGGCTTCGGCCGAAAATCCCATCCACTTTGGATCGCTGAGTACCGTCTGTGTGGTTCTGAGCACATCGAAAAGGGCAATGATAACAACCAGGGAAGTATCTTTAAAGGCCGATATCAGCTGCTGCACAGACGGCGGTATCACTATTTTTAGTGCCTGGGGAAGAATAACCAACCGCATGGTCAGAAAATAATTTAATCCGATGGAATCTGCTGCCTCATACTGCCCGCGCGGCATGGCCTGCAATCCGCCACGAACGACTTCGGCGATGTAGGCTGCGGTAAAAAGGATGATGGCAACCTGGGCTCTTAGAATATTGTTGATGGTAACTCCCTGGGGTAAAAATAAGGGAAAGACGACCGAAGACATGAACAACAGACTGATGAGGGGCACGCCACGGATCAATTCAATATAAAGAACACATAGCGTTTTAACGACCGGCATTTTCGATCTGCGCCCCAAAGCAAAAACAATCCCTAAGGGATAAGCAAGTGTTAAACCGACGACCGACAACATTAGCGTTAATGGAAGCCCCCCCCACTTGGCGGTTTCCACCGGTATTAAACCGAAAAGCCCCCCTTTCATCAATAGACCCATAAGGAAAAGGCCCAAAATCCATGCATACGCCAGAGATTTCTTCCAGTGATCTCTGTTTCGGCTGTAAAACAGCAAGCCGACTAATAGCACCATAGCCACCAAAGGTCGCCACTGCTGATCATAAGGAAAAAATCCGAAAATGATAAATCTTATATTGGCGGGTATAATAGACCAGCAGGCACCATCGCTCTGCTGGCATTCCGCCCCTGTTGATACCCAAAGGCTGTCAATAAATGTCCAGCGAATCAGCGGCGGCACGATTAGCCACAAACCGTATATCGTTATTATGCTCAGAAGGGAGTTAAACCAACCGTTAAACAAATTCGATCTTACCCATCCGATGATGCCCACGCTTGTTACAGGGGGTTTTAACCTTTCTGCTGGTTTTTCTTGAACGTAAGCTTCCATGAATTTATTTATCTTTCCACAAGGGCCATTTTCTTATTATACCAGTTCATAAATGCAGACGTCGAAAGACTGAAAAAGAGATAAACTAACATAATCATGGCCACGCCTTCAATCGCCTGTCCGGTTTGATTGATGGTCGTACCGGCAACTGAGACAAAATCGGGATAACCGATGGCCACTGCCAACGAGCTGTTCTTGGTAAGGCTCAGCATCTGGCTGGTCAATGGCGGTATGATCACCCGCAGCGCCTGGGGCAAGATTACCAATTGGAGAACCCGGTTGGGTCTGAGTCCGATGGACATAGCCGCCTCTTGTTGCCCTTTGCTCACGGATTGGATACCGGCGCGGACTGCTTCAGCAACAAAGGCTGCCGTATAAAGTACTAAACCCAGTAAAAGGGCAGCGAATTCGGGGCTGACATTAAGCCCGCCTTGAAAATTGAAACCTTTGAGTTCAGGAACACTCATCGCGGTTGGAGTTCCCCCCGCCAACCAGGCCAAAAGCGGAAGCAAGATAAGAATGCCGACGGATGCGCTAAAAACGGGAAAGATCATTCCGGTTTTTGCCTGTCGCTTGCGCGCCCAGCGCCGCAGAAAATATACACTTAAACAACCTGCCATAAAAGCGATGGCCATATAAATATGCGTTGGGTGGAACTGCGGTACGGCAAAAACAAGGCCGCGATTACACAAGAAAACACCGGTAAACGGCTTTAATGCCTGTCTGGGCGACGGGAGCATTTCATAAAAGAATGCATACCAGAAGAAAAGCTGCAACAGTATCGGTATGTCCTGAAAGACTTCAATAAAGCCAGCCGCCAGTCTGGATACCAGCCAATTCGTTGATAAGCGAGCGATACCGATGAGGGTGCCGAGTATAACCGTTAGGATAATCCCGATAAAAGAGACCAGCAGCGTATTTAAAACGCCAACAAATAAAGCGCGTGCGTATTTGTCTGCAGCGGAATAGGAAATTAAGGATTCACCGATTTCAAAAGCAGCTTCCTTTTGAAGAAAACCGAATCCCGTGGCAATGGATTGTCTTTCAAGGTTGGCCTGGGTGTTGGAAATAAGATAATATCCCAGCAGTCCCACCGTTGCTAAGACGGCCAGCTGATAAAGAATGGATCGTTTACGCGGATCGTACCAGAAAGCAACTTTACCCGACGTTGGGCTGGGCGCGGCGTCTGTGTTTTTCTTCATTATGAAATCCAGGTTCGTAAAAGGTATGCCACTGTCACAAGCTTAGAACGTTGGAATTCTTTTTTTACAAAAATTATAAAAAAGGTGCCGCCGGCAGCGGCACCTTTTTAAATTGAACAATTACTTAAACGGCGGCGCATACATTAGACCGCCCCTTGTCCACAAATCATTCAAACCACGCTCAATTTTAAGGGGGGTATTGACACCGACATTGCGTTCAAAGACCTCACCATAGTTTCCGACTTGTTTGATGATATTATATGCCCACTTTTCATCAATCCCCAGTGCTTTGCCATTACCTGCGGTGACACCTAAAAATCTCTGGATTTTGGGATCCTTGCTTTCAACCATTTGATCTACGTTTTTGGAGGTGATTCCCAGCTCTTCAGCAGCAATCATCGCCAGAACCGAAAAATTAACAATATCGTACCACTGGTCGTCTCCATGGCGTACGACAGGTGCCAGGGGTTCTTTAGAAATTAATTCCGGCAAGATAATGTAATCAGCCGGATTGGGAGCAACGGACCGGGTTGAGGCCAACTGGGAAGCATCCGAAGTCAGGACGTCACAGCGTCCGGCAAAAAAGGTTTTCGCCAGTTCAGGGGTGCTCTCGATAACAACCGGTTTCATCTTCATATTGTTGGCCCTGAAATAATCCGCCACATTAAGCTCGGTGGTCGTGCCCGGCAGCACACACACCGTGGCACCATCGAGTTCTCTGGCGCTTTTCAAACCCAATTTCTTGGGCACCAAAAAGCCCTGGCCATCATAATAATTTACATGCACAAAATTTAGACCCAGAGCGGTTTCACGGCCCAATGTCTGCGTACAGTTACGCGTCAATACATCGATTTCACCGGACTGCAAGGCTGTAAAACGGGTTTTGGCTGATAAGGGAACGAATTTTAATTTGTCCCGAACACCGAAAACCGCCACTGAAATAGCCTGGGCAGTATCTACGTCAAGACCGCGCCACACTCCTTTTTCGTCCGGTTTCGAGAACCCAAACAAGCCTTCGTTTACACCGACTGAAATTGCTCCTTTGGATTTAACTTCGGCTAATGTACCGGCCAGCACTAAACCTGAGGTCAGAACGACCGCCATAACGACAACTACATATAATGTGAAACGCTTCATCATTTTTCCTCCTCTTCTTTTAAATTATTGTTTCCTGCATTTTTTCTAAATAACTGAAATAATTATTTTTTATTCTACTTTTGTGCTTGATATTTCCTCCGTGTTCGTTTAGAGTTTATTTGCAATCAATCCAATACGTTAACCCCAAACC
>JAQYWI010000025.1 GCA_030145015.1 Desulfobacterales bacterium | reverse complement strand
ATCAGATTTTGCAGAAACCATGCCAGGCTGTGTTGCAAGTCGATTTGCCAGTATTAAAGATCTATACGGTCTATTATAAAATATTTTAGAGAGAAGATTATCCAAAAATATGGGGAGTATATTTCACTGTAGGAAACAATTTACTTATAGTTATAAAGAAACATTCATTCCTATTTATATGAATCATTTCAATCGGTTAAATTATCAAAGAAAAAAGAAATGTTCAAGATATAAAGAACTCTACTTTACATTTCTTACTTAATTTGACAGCATTTGACAGTTTAATTTCCATAACTAGTATAGAAATAGTAACATTCGTAAAATTAACAGTTCATCTTGGAAGACAGAGAAAAAAAGTTCCAAAGGTGCTCTAAAGTTAGAAGTGCCTAAAGTTGATGAATTCTACCCGTCGAGAGCCTCAGGATCTAACGACTGGGTCGAACGATCATTTTTCAAAAAATTCCATAAACCGTTGGATCACAAATTTTCTAGAATGAATACAGCTATTCTGCAGGCTTGAACCGGTCATCCGTAATTGAGATTTGCGTGTAAGCGTTTCACAGTTCAAACGACAAAGGGGAAAAATTTGAATATGTTAAGAGGTGAGACATGAAGGTAACAAGACGGGTTTCACTATATTTTTTGAGCCTCTCTCTTATTTTGCTGACAGGTGACTTCCCCCTGTGGGGGGCAGAGGACCACCTGACAAAATTTGGCGTATATAGGTTAGACGAAAAGATTGATGCCCCGGATTTTACCCTTTCGGATTTAACGGGCACAAAAAGAAGCCTGGGTGATTTCCGAGGAAAGTTTATCATGTTGAATTTCTGGGCCACCTGGTGACCTTACTGCCTCAAGGAGAGGTCCTCTCTGGAAAAGCTCCATCAAGATTACAGAAGCAAAGGGCTGGTCATTTTGGCCGTCTCTATTGACCGGGGAAGCGCTGAAGAAGTTAGAAAGCAATTGGAAGATTATGTCAAAAACCATAACCTGACTTTCCTGAATTTACTAGATCCCACATCTGAGTTTGCCGTCCAGTACGGTGTGCAGGGAATCCCGGCAAATTTTTTCATAAACACCCAGGGCAAAGTCGTTGCCTTTGCGCGCGGCTATCGGGAGTGGAAAAGCGCAGAAGGCCGGAAGGTGATCGAACAGCTGCTTTCTGAGACAAATTGATAATAATTTTGCTCCGCTTCCGGTTTTGGAATTTGTGTTGCAGCTTTCTGAAAGAGATCCTCACTTAATTGAAGACTATTGCCTGCATTTTTTTATATTTTCAGCGTAATCTCTTATTTAAATAAATAGACCCGGGAGAAAGGATAATGTCGCGAAAAAAGCAGTCCCGTTTGGGGTTATCCAGGCTATCTCGACGCATCGTATTCTGGGTTTTTATCAGCGTCATTCTGATAGAAACCTTGATTTTCATCCCTTCATATAAACAACGCGAGAAAGAACTCCTGTCACAGATGAAAGAAATTTCAGTTGCACGCGTCGCGTATATTATGCAGCTGGTTAGTCCGGAGGTTCCGGATGAAGAACTCTATAATCATGTCAGTCGCCTTCATGATGGCAAAATTGTAGTGGGCGGTACCCTGTACCGGGCTGATGGAAAAAAAATCGGTTCATTCGGCGAAATGCCTGAATTGTTGATTTCCAATGTCAAACCTGCCGAAATGACCTTTTTGTTGAGCCGGGACAAACTCCGTTACGACATTGCCTGCTCGCCGGTGGAGCTGCAAAGAGATTATCGCTTGATCCTTCGCCATGATTCTTCTTCTGTAAAGGCAGAGTTAGTTGCATTTTTTTTGCGAATCGCCGGGTTGGTGGTTATCATCTCGCTTGTCGTTACAGTGGGCACCTGGCTCACGCTGCGCTGGATCGTGGTCAATCCCATTTTGAATCTGAGACAAGATTTAACGCGAGCCGGTGAAGCGCTGAGCAAAGATCAACAAACACCAGAATTTTATTCATCTGCGGTTCAGCGCGACGATGAACTGGGTGAAGTGATCGGTGCGTTTCGCCGGATGTACCGACAAATATCGGATGCCATTAACAAGCGAAAAAGTGCCGAGGCCGCCTTGCAGGAAAGTTTTGTGCAGGTTGAAGCATACTCCCAGGTGCTCAACAACGAACTGGAAAAAGGCCGTCAGATGCAAATCAATTTTTTGCCCAATCAACTGTTACAAATGCCGGGCTGGGAAACCGGTGCTTTTTTCAAGCCGGCCCGGCAGGTGTCCGGCGATTTTTATGACATCTTCCAGCTTCCCGGCAGTTGCGTCGGCTTTGTGGTGGCCGACGTATGCGACAAAGGTGTAGGAGCGGCGCTTTTTATGGCGCTTTTTCGCAGTCTGATCCGCATATTTTCGGGTGGGACCTCCCTGGATGGGTCGCCGCTTACCCACAGTTGCGCCATTCTCGATGAGTACGATGAGGGTGCAGACAATCCATCTTTAGACCCGACCCACCTCAAGGCCTTGAAAGCCGTCAAACTTACCAACAATTACATTGCGCTTAACCACGGCGATCTTGCCATGTTCGCCACATTGTTTTTCGGCATCCTGGATACGGCTTCCGGATCGCTGAGTTATATAAACGGGGGGCACGAGTCATTGTTTATTGTGAGTCCGGATGGAGGTGTAAAAGAGAATCTTGCCACCACCGGACCCGCGGTGGGTATCGAGCCGAAAATCGACTTTAAGATTCAGCAAACCCGCCTGGAGCCGGGTGACATCCTTTTGGGATACACCGACGGTGTGCCGGAGGCCAGTGCCACAAACGGTATGTTTTTCACGATGGAGCGTTTAGTATCAATATTAGAAAAACCGCCATCTACCGCCACTGATTTGGTTAATCGAATCGCAAAAAGCCTGCAGGATTATATTGGTGAAGCCGACCAGTTCGATGATATCACCCTGCTGGCTATCCGGCGAATTCCCTGATGCCATCCGTGTTTTCCAACTTTTCGGGCAATCCATTGAGTACTATTTTTTCTTGACAGGTTGAATATACATTTATATGTAAGTTCATACTGTCTGACATTAATAGGATTCTTTGGAGACAAAATAATGGAGCAGGAGAATCTGTTCACACCCATCGAAAGCAAGCGCACATTCGAAGAAATCTCCTCAAAGGTCAAGACCTTAATTTTTGACGGCATCCTGAAGCCCGGCGACAGATTACCTTCCGAACTGGAGCTCGCAAAACAATTTGGGGTCGGCCGTCAGTCTGTGCGTGAAGCGCTTCGGCTGCTCGAACTATCCGGTTTTGTCAGCATCCAAAAAGGCTATGGTGGCGGTCCCATCGTTAAAGATACGATATCTACCCGGATTCGCAACCTGTATCTGGATGCGTTTCGCATGGAAAAAATCACGGTTGCCGAATTCACATCGGCGCGTCTGGCCATCGAGAAAGCCATACTCGATGAGGTCATTGACAAAGCGGACGACAGCGATATTAAACGTATTCAGGCAAATTTGGCCGAAGCAAGTGAATTAATCGCCGATAAAAAAATAGCAACTGATGAAAATTTCGATTTCCATGCATTATTAGCAAGAGCCTCTAAGAACAAAGTGTTTATGATTTTAGAGAAGTCCATCAATGCGATCCACAAGAATCTGCGAAGCCGCAGTGTTGTGGATTTTAAAACGACGCATAACGCCGTTAAAGCCCATCAAAAAATATTGGACGCCATTATGGAAAAAGATCGCGTGAAAGCCTTTAAACTTCTCGAACGCCATATTATGGAGGTGATGAAATCGTATTAACCTGGATCCCAATTGAGTTAAAAACCAATTAGTTGTTTTTTCAAATTTAGAATTTAAATATTACAAGGGAGGAAAAGAAAATGAAACTTGACATCTTTAACCACATTTTTCCGAAAGGTTTTTATGACAAAATGCTGGCGGTTGCACCGAATCAGAAAGATATGGGCAAGCGTGTACGCAATGTCCCCGTAATTGTCGACCTGGATCTGCGCTTTAAAGTAATGGATCTGTTCGACGATTATGCTCAGATCATCTGTTTGCCCAACCCCCCTTTGGAGGTTCTGGGAGGCCCTGAAATTTGCGCCGAACTTGCTGAAGTCGCCAACGATGGGATGGCCGAATATGTGGCCAAGTATCCGGATCGTTTTCCCGGGTTTATTGCCTCTTTGCCCATGAACAATCCCGAGGCGGTTGTCGCCGAGACCGAGCGGGCCATTAAAGACCTTAAGGCCGTCGGTGTTCAGGTTTTTACGAATGTCAATGGCAAACCCCTGGATATTCCCGAATTGAAGCCGCTTTTTGAAAAAATGGCAGATTATGATCTGCCGATATGGATCCACCCCGCGAGGGGGGCCAACTTCCCGGATTATTTGTCCGAGGACAAGTCCAAATATGAAATCTGGTGGACCCTGGGCTGGCCTTATGAAACCAGCGTCGCGATGGCGCGGATTGTTTTTGCCCGCTATTTTGATGAATTTCCGAATCTGAAGATCATCACCCATCACATGGGGGCCATGATCCCTTATTGTGAGGGTCGCGTCGGTCCGGGCTGGGATCAACTGGGGAGCCGAACATCGGATGAAGATTATACCATACTTTTGAAGCAGCTTAAAAAGAGACCGCTGGACTATTTTAAGATGTTTTATGCCGATACGGCTCTTTTTGGATCCGTTGCCGGAACGAAGTGCGGTCTTGAATTTTTCGGGGCCGATAATGTCTTGTTTGCCTCGGATAGTCCCTTTGATCCGGAAAAAGGTCCGGGATATATTCGTGAGACGATCAAAATCATCGAGGAACTCCCCATTTCGGACGAAGATCGAAACAAGATCTTCGAGGGCAATGCCCGCAAGCTTTTGAAGCTGTAGCGCTTTGGGTAATTAAAACGTCTCGGAAGTGTTTGGATTGTTGAAACCGATTGGAGTTGGCCATGAAACTAAAAGATAATGTTGCAATTATTACCGGAGCGGCCCAGGGGATTGGTGCGGCCTTTGCGACCGGCTACGCAAAAGAAGGCGCGAAACTGGTGATTGCCGACATTCTCGATGGAAAAAACACGGTCGAGGATATCGTCAAGGCGGGTAGTGAGGCCATTTTTGTGAAGACCGATGTAACCAAACAGGATCAATGCGATGCCATGGTGAAAGCCGCCGTAGATCGCTTCGGCACGGTCGATATCCTCGTCAACAATGCCGCAATGTATGCCAATATTATCAAAAAACCTTTTGAAGACATAACCACCGAAGAGTGGAACCGGGTTATGGAAGTAAATGCCACCGGGCCTTTTCACTGTACAAAGGCTGTTTTTGCGGTTATGCGCGAAAAGGGCGGCAAGATCATTAATGTGGCCTCTTCGGTCGCCTTTGAGGGCGCTGCCGGAATGCCGCATTATGTGGCATCCAAAGGCGCGGTTATGGCGTTCACGCGTGCGATGGCCAGAGAGCTGGGAGCGTACAATATAAACGTCAACTCTTTAGCCCCCGGCTATACCCAATCCGATGCCAGTAAAAAAATACAGAAAAACCGCCAGGACGAAGGCCCGGACCCCGAGCAAATTATGTTGCAGAAGCGCTGTCTGAAGCGATCGGAAGCGCCGACGGATCTGGTCGGAACGGCTATTTTTCTAGCAAGCAACATGAGCGACTTTATAACCGGACAGCTCATTCTGTGCGATGGCGGTTCTTTTTTTCATTAAGCCGCAGCGCGGGTTTTACAAGAAGATGAAAGCGATGCGGTCTATAGATATACGTCTAGGAATAGAATTGCTTTAAAAGAACCATAAGTCCATAAGGTATTTACAGGAAAGGGTATTCAATATGTTAACCGGATATGCAGGCAAGATTGGATGGATTGACCTTACTGAGGGGACCACCCGCATTGACGATTTGGATGAAGAAATGGCCAGGAAATATCTGGGGGGCAAGGCCATGGGCGCCTATCTGCTCTTACGCCATTTGCAGCCAAATACACCCCCCTATGATCCCGATAATATTTTGATCTTTATTACCGGTCCCCTTTCAGGGACCAATTTTCCGGCAGCATCCAGGTCGGCGGTGATCACCCGGTCTCCCATGACTGGAACCTTTCTGGATTCTTATTGCGGCGGATTTTTCGGCCCCCATTTGAAGCGTGCGGGTATCGATGCCTTGATAATTACGGGAAAAGCGGAGAAACCTGTTTATATACTGGTAGATGAAGGCAAGATAACCCTGGAGGAAGCCGATCAACTCTGGGGGCTTTCCACTTTTGACACGGAAGCGCGTTTGCAGAATGAACATCGCAAAGAAAAAGGGGAACGCATCAGCGTGGCCGCCATCGGGCCGGGCGGAGAAAAAATGGTTCGATTTGCCAATATCGTCAACAACAGGCGATGTTACGGCAGAGGCGGCGCCGGTGCCGTGATGGGTTCCAAGAACCTCAAAGCCGTCGTCCTGAGGGGCAATCAGCGCCCGGGGAAGACGGATGCAGCGGCCTTTAAGGAAGTCGTGGGCCGCAGCCGTCGTAAAACCGCAGCGCATCCGCTGACCGGCAAGGAAGGTCACTTTCCGAGGGTCGGCACCATGATGACCCTGGATTTAACCAATGAAACCGGGACTCTGCCTACGCGAAACTGGCAGGAGAACACATCCGAGCACGCCGAGGTTGTTAATGCGGATGCCTTTATTAGCCATATCATTCGACCCAAAAGCTGCTATGCCTGCCCCATCGGTTGCAGCCGGGAGACAACCGCAACCAAGAGCGGCGTTGAGTATACCACCGAGGGCCCCGAATATGAAACCATGTATGCCTTCGGTCCCAATTGCGATATTAAGGAACCGGAGGTGGTCATTGCAGCGGACAAGCTATGTACGGATTACGGCCTGGATACGATTTCCTGTGGCGTTGTTATTGGGTTTGCCATGGAATGTTTCGAAGCAGGCTTGCTTTCCAGCGAAGATACCGCCGGGAGCGATCTGTCATTTGGAAATGGCGATGCCCTGATTGACCTAATTCATCTTATCGGCAAACGCGAAGGCCTCGGTCAAATTCTGGCCGAAGGTGTCAAAAGAGCATCTGAGAAGATCAGCGGGTCTTCTGAATTCGCCATGCACGTAAAAGGGCTTGAACTCCCCGGTTACGATCCCAGGGGAATGAAAGGCCAGGCCCTGACTTATGCGGTGTCGGATAGAGGCGGGTGCCATCTGCGCTCCAATACGCTTCGTACCGAAATAATCGGTAAACCCCGCGCATACGACCGCTATGTCTATGACGAAAAAGCGGAAATGATCAGAGAACTCCAACTAAATTACGCGACCTATAATTGCGTGATCGCCTGTGTTTTCGGCACGTTTGCGCTTGGGGGCGAAGATTACGCCGAAGCCCTGTCAGCCATCATGGATTGGTCGCTAACGGCAGAAGAAATCCGTCTGATTGGTGAAAGGGCCCTGAATCTTACCCGCCTTTTCAATATCAGAGAAGGTTTTACCCGCAAGGATGATACGCTGCCGCAAAGGCTTTTCAGCCAGTCCGCCACCCGGGGCCCCAGCAAGGGTCAGGTCGTCGATAAAGCGGCTTTTGAAAAGATGCTCGACGAATATTACCAATGCATGGGCTGGGACAATAAGGGGGTGCCCACAGAGGATAAATTAAAAGAATTAGGGATCGATAAGATCTCTTGAATTTTAAAGTAAATGGGTTGATGAGGATCCGATTTTTCGTTTTAAGGTGTGCTTTGACCTATTATTATAAACGGTAAATTTTTGGGCCTTATAATTTTTTAGATTAACAGAAGATTTCCACAAAATTTTAGAATTGTAGGTTCATAGCCGCTAATTCACATATTTTAGGGATTGCGTTACGAAAGTAAAAATTGTTAAAAATGAACTATGCACCTAATTTGACTGATTTATTCGGGAGGCATTTGGCTCTCAAGGTTTTGTGCTTTTTCCTTTAGAAGGAAATGATAAATTAAGTCACAATAACGATCCAGTTCAATCATTCCTTTCCCTGATACGGCATAACGCCAGAAACCGTAAAGTTTTGCCAGGTTGATCAGGCGCTGGCTGTAAGATTTCCAATTAAAATTCTCTCGAACTCTTTTAATTCCATTTTCTGATATCGTTTCCCAGTAATTCTTATCCTTTTTAGAATGTTCTAAAAAATTTTCCAGACTTTTTGCAATCAGATCGGGCTTACTGGTATTCATTAAAAAGCCACTGGTCCCATATTCTATGATTTCAAGTGGGCCACCGAATTTAGGTGCAAATGTGGGGAGTCCAGAGGCCATGGCTTCGATGATCGTAAGTCCAAAGGCTTCGAATAACGCTGGCTGCACGAATATCCCCCTTTGATCAGCAATGACACGGTATACTTCGCCGGTATCGAGTTTGTTGATGCTGGGCAGCCAGCGTAATTTACCATGCAGATTATAACTTTCGATGAGATCATAAGCCTTAATAATCTCATTTCGCTCTTCAGAATCACTGGAATCTTCGACATGAATTGTGCCAGCTGCAAAAATGAGGTTGCAAGCATTCTGAAGTTTTTTGCTCATACCAAAAGCCTGAATCAGGCCGGTAATATTCTTTATCTTGTCGAATCTGGCCATTGTGAAGATGGGTATTTTGTCCAGATGGTCCAATTTGCCGTAAATGTCATCAGAGTTATCGTGAAACAGCCGGTTCTCCCATTGTTGCCGTTTTGTCTTTACTCTTTTTTCTTTTTGGTAATAGGGAAAATATAACTGCTCGTCGACTCCAGGTGGGATGACATTAAATTTGGGTGCAAATAAATTGATGCCATTGACAACCTGGTAGAGTTGTGGCAGTGAAAAAAACTGGTATGATTCGTATTGACCCATAGTATCTTCGGTACCGATGATTTCTTGTAATGTACTGGTGATAATGAAATCAGACTTATTCATTGAAAAAATATCCGCTGTATACTGAAGTGAAAAATGGTAGTCCTTTTCATTTTCTTGCCAGTGCAAATCGGAAAACGCATACTTTGTCTTTTCAAGCGCATGCGCAATGGTGCACTGAATGACATCAAACTTGTCGGAAAGCAGGGAGGCCACAAGGTTGCCATCTGAATAGTTGCCGATGATTAGATCCGGGCGTCCCTCAAATTCACTCAGCAATTCTCTGGAGGCATCTTCTGCAAAAGTTTCAAGATAAGGCCAGATTTTAAACCGCGAAACCCAGTGTTTGACGATGTTATATTGACTGTCTCTGAAAGGCACTCTCAGAATATAGCTGTTATCGGCCTGGAAAATTTCCTCTTTTCGCTGATCACAGGTTGTGTCTTGTGCCTCAGGAATTAAACGGGTCAACACGACTATTTTGGGTTTGACATCCAATCCGGTCAGTCGAATTTCTTTTGCTAAATGCTTTTCAAGAGCGCGCACCTGATCAAGAATATAAATAACCTGACCGCCGGTATCCGGTTTGCCCAAAGCATTGGTTTGTCCGAACCAGCCATGGGGAGAAATTATAGCGATCTTCGAGATGAGGGGCATCGGCACGCGAGAGATAAAATGTTCTAACAATTGATCGGTGGGTTCGTTGATAAGGTCAAGCAACGTCTGAAATGTTTCTAATATCCGGCCCACGGTATTGCCCCAGCCAACCTCAAAACCTTCTTTTTTCATTCGGATTTCTACGCTGCTATATGGGGCCTCCGGGTTTTTGGGTTTCAGCCATTCCAGTATTTTTTCAATCTTAGTGTAAAATGTTTCTAAATCCCTGATGAACGCGCCGTTGACAAGCAATTGTCGGCCGTTATGCTGATGGAGCTGAATGAATTGAAACAGCTTGGCATTCCACTCATCGGGCCGGCTGAAAATGTTGCTGCACATGTATCGGTTCAGGAAACGAATACCGTTGCCCACACTACGGGTATCTCGAATCGACGGGGAAAAATCATAAAACGGCATAAAATCAATTTTCAGTTGGTAATTGTCTCTTTTTTTCTTCAAAAAATGGAGATCTCTAAGGTCCAGATAGTCTTTGAGCGAGATCTCTTCCATATATTCTCCATCCAGGCGAATGCGGTAAAAACGATACTTTGCGATTGCATAGCGATGCAGCATCACCAGAGTTCCATCGGTTAAAAAAAGTTCCTGTGCCTTTTTTAAAAAATTAAACATCGATGAATTCTGGCGAAACTTTTGAGTCTTATTATGCTGATCGCAGTACTGACGGAAAAGCTGCATGATGCCGTTTCTAAGGCAGATGCCGAACTGCTGATTTGTAACAAACACTACAAATTCTTTGAAATCCTTGCGATCCTTTTTATTCAGGATCTCATTTAAGACATTTTTCATGTTGAATCCCTAATCCTTTAACGTTGAGCAGCCTTCTCAATAAATTGATGTCGCTTTATCCCTTCAAGTATCCCGCCGGAATATTTTTGCTTGGCAAAGTAAATACCTCGGGTTCCCTTAAGTTTTTTTAGTTCGGGGTTGTAATTGCCCACAACCACTCCAAGGGGTTCTCCGCGCAGCATCTCCTCATCATTTCCGGAATCCCCGCAGACCAAAAAGTTTCCCAGAGGTATTTCCCACTTATAACTAAGGTAGCGGATGGCCTTGCCCTTGGATGCCCGATAGGGGAGAATATCCAGGTATCTATCCTGGGAATAAATCAAATTGTAACGGCATTGATTTTTAAGCAGACGCTCATGAATCATCGCCAGACGGTCTTTGGCCGGCTCTATTTCATAGCAGATGTTAAAGCGCCGCTGCACATCGGCTTTCTGGTATTTTAAAAACGTAAAACCCTTTAACAGGTTAACAATTTTTTCACGGTTCCACTTGGCCGATATGTGCGTTTTCCAGCCGCGACCATAGTGCAGGCTTTTCCCGTAATAAATTTCTGCGCCCACAGATGTGATAAGGACATCCGGCAAATGTACATGATGTTCTTTTAAAAACTTGGTCGCCGATTCAAAAGTACGGCCGGTTGCCAAACCAAACCCAATATGATTTCTGTTTTCCTGAAGCAGCGCTAAAAGCGCCGATAGGTGCTCGTTACTATCGCCGACCAGCGTGTTGTCGATATTGGCAATGATGAAATAGTTTAGCCTTGCCAGGCGTCGGCCAATGGCATCGGATGGCACAGCGACCTCCATCTTCTCTTCATCCTGACCTGCGAAAATACGACTGAGTTGCTTCATGTATGACGTTGCATGACTATCCCATGTGTAGTGTTTGCGAATATTCATGATGCCGTCTTTGGAATACTGTTTCCATTTTTCACTGTCAGTGATAATTTTCTTGACGGCATCGGCAATGGCTTTGGAGTCTGTGGTATTTACCAGGATGCCACAATGACAATTTTTAACAATGTCTTGGGGGCCCCCATCGTCAGGCGCTACAATCGGCAGTCCGCAGGCGGCTGCCTCGATCAGGGTGAGACCGAAAGGCTCTGTTAGAGCAGAATTGACGAATATGCCTTTCTTTTCCGCAGCAATCCGGTAAAGCTCCGGCACTTCGTGCTCAAAATCGTGTTTTTTGGGGATGGCAATTTTGCCGTATAAATCATATTTGTCCATGAGCAAAAGAATCTCGGTGAGGACATCGCGTTCATTGTCTTCCATTTCGGTGATGTCCTTGCGAATACCTGCAAAAATGGCTAAGTTGACCATCGACTGCAGTTCCAAATCCTCGCCGTAAGCTTTGATTAATCCTGCAATATTTTTGCGCTTGTCCGGGCGACAAAGTGATAGGATGAAAGGACGGTCAGGATGCATAAAGAAACGATTCAACTCCTCGAGCATTGAAGCCTGAGCATAAAGTTCAATTTCTTCTTTATCTGTCTCCGGCAGCATATCGTGATAAAACGGATAAAACTTTTCAACATCCAGCCCCGGTGGTATGACGTGATATTTGGGAATGTCCTTATTATGATATTGTCCATATTGTTCGGCAACTTCCTGGTGGGTACTGGTAATGATCAAATCGGCTTTTTTCAATACCTCTTCTTCCATTTGGATCCGATAATCGATTTTATATTTTCTATTAATAACTTCCTCTTTCATACCCTCATCGGTCAGTCGTTTCATTTTTAAGCGACCGAGGGAATGGCCGGTATAAAAAAAAGGCGTGCCAAAGATTTCGGCCAATTGCATGGCAACATAACCCGCATCGGAATAATGGCCATGGACGATGTCGGGGATGGCATTTTGACGCTTGATGTATTTAATGGTTTTATCCACATATTCATCGAGATGCGACCATAGGAGCTCCTTGCGCATATACTTTTTCCCGCCGCACTGAATGCGAACAATGCTGAATTTGTCGTTGACCTGCTCGACGGGCCGGGCGTAGTCTTCGGATACGGCTTTGTCGTGAATGAGGCGGGTAAAAAGCTCCACACGCCCAATATTTTCAGATTGACTGAGCGCATTGCACAGCTCAACAACATATTTGATCTGGCCTCCCGTGTCGGCATCATGCCCCAGCTGCATGTTTTCTGCTCGAAGCAAGCCATGCACACTAAACATTTGAATATGGTATTTTTGAGGTCTCATGATTTCAATCATCTGCAAAAAGAGCTTTGAAAGGTTCGTAAAAGGATGCTGAATCTGGAATTGCGCCTTTAATTTCGCAGACTCGGGAGGCAAACAGCGAAGCCCGCTCTAATATCTCCTCCGATCGCCATTTTTCGAGAAGACCCGCTGCAAGCATCGCCGCATAGGCGTCACCCGCGCCAACTGAGTCAACAACCTTTATTGCTTCTGCCGGTTCGGAGTTGAAGCAGCCTTGGTTCGTGAACAACTCACTTCCCGCCTCACCCTTTGTCAAAGATACCGTACTGATCGATTGTGTCTCCATTAAATGATATACAAGATCGTCATTGCTTACTTTTAAAGACAGCATTTGTTTTAATTTCCCCAGCTCACCCGTGTTTAATTTTAAGATATCTGTCTTTGTAAGCGATTTTTCAATAATGGCATTGTTATAACAGCCGGGCCGCATGTTGATATCGTAAAAATTGAGCGTTTCTGATGCGTTACGAGAAATAAATGCCTGTAAGTTTTCACAACCTGCTTTGCTTCTTTGTACGAGAGAACCAAAATATATAATCTTAGCAGCATCGATAAGCTTTGAATGGTATTCCGGAACAAAATCTATATAATCGTAGGCCACGTCAGAGATGATGTCAAATTGGGGCGCACCGCTGTTGTCCAGCCGGACATTTACACTTCCGGTCGGCTTGTCATCATCTACCTGTATGTCGTCCAGATTAAATCGAGCCAATTCCAGCTTGTACAAAATTTCCTTACCCGCTTCATCCATCCCTATCCTCGATATAAAGCGAACATTAAAGCCGAAATTTTTAAGATGATAGGCAAAATTAAAAGGCGCTCCGCCAAGGCGCCTGTAATTTGGAAATACATCAAACAGTATCTCACCTATTACTAAAATCACAAAAACTCCTTTCTGCTATTGTTCACTGATCAATTACAGCGATGAAAATTTCACTCTTTCATGTGGTGTTTGTTTTATTGCCCCCGAATTTAGGAGGTCATTTGACTTGCTCCACTGCTTTGGCAATTATTTTTTCGGTTTCAGGAATAAAATGAACCAGACCCTCTAAAACGCCGGCAGCGTAATTGCCATTCATGCCGCAAAAATTTCCTTTGGGTAAATACAGGCGGTTTGTAATATGTTTAACAGACAGCGAATCTATTGCTTCTTTGCGAACATTTTCGTTTGCATTTTTTACCAGAATCGCTTGCAAACCGCTCGTTAATACATCCAGATCATTACCGCTATCGCCAGCAAACACGGTCCGCTCCCCGGAAAATTGTTCTTGCTGCATGAGGAACTGGATGGCAAGCAGCTTGTTTGCGCGGGCCGGTACAATGTCCAACAAACTGTTGGTGCTGATTTCATCGACACTCCAAATGATATTCGCATGGACACCTTTTTCATCCAAGACAATGCGAATATGTTTTATCAATCGCTGTTGATCAACATTTTGATCGGTGTAAAAACTCAATTTGTACGGGCTCTGTTTTTCAGTTTCTTGAAGCCGCATGTCGTCCATATCTTCAAAAAATTCTGCCAGCTGTTCCCAGTTTAATCCTTTCCAATCCTTGCCGATCTCATCACTCCAGTCATCCGATAATTGCCAATTGCCATTCATTACGCGGTAGAAAGTCGTCCCGACATCACCGATGGCATAATCCGGCTCTGGCAGATAAAATTCTTCAATTGCATCGAGGATCAGTTTCCTGTCACGCCCGCTCACATATGCCAGATAAATATTGGCGTTTTCGGCCAGCTGGCGGAACACGGGGCGGGCATGTGAAGATTCTTTCTGAAATCCGTTCGGAATAAGGGTTCGATCTAAATCGCAACATATTAATATGTTATGTAATCCTGCCTTGGAATTCATCTGGCAAACTTAACTCTGCTGTACGCTTAATTGTAAATTTAGTTATTTCAGCACCATTCGAATTGAAACGGCCATTGTTGAAACGGCAATAATGATAGCAAACTTACCGACAAGTATAACAAAAAGAAACCATACGTCAAATTGAGGTGCTGCGTTTTGAAAATGAATACAGAATCGTTTTATATGAAGGTTTTTGATTCGAAAGTTTGTGCCTCAATTTTGACTAACGCTGTTTGCGGATTACATAATGATAAATATACAAAATTTCAGCCTTGAAAAAATTAGAGATGTCGTGCCTGAAGCGAATCTCTAATGACACTCGAAAAGTTTGAGATTAACGAACGAAAGGTAAAATATTTCAAGAGGTTAGATAGCCGGAATCCACAATTTTGCTAATTTTCACATTGCGTTTCGTGGTCTAAATTTTCATGATATTTTAATTAAGCCACCCACGTCTCGCCTCAAGAAGACAGGAGATTTAATATTTCCATTTGATTTCCTCAATTCTCGGATAAGACGGTCATAACTGATTCGTTAAACTGTTTATAATCTGATTTTATACACTCACTTTTTTTGAAGTAGCTTCGAAAAATCGTAGGTTCCGAGCCCCCGCTTCCTGGCCAATTTGATATACCCAATATTCTGCGGTTTTTTGCCAAAAAGCAAAGCCGCTTTGCCATCCGCAGCAACCGGATCATCGCTTAAAATAAGAGTATTTTTTGTGACGAAATCAGATATGCTTCCACCAGAAGGACCATTTCTTGTCATGATTCGAGTAGCATCTATCAGTGTAATGGTAGGTTTGAAAAACTGGGCCAGATCAACAATATTTGGATGTATTTCTCTGTGGAGCGAGCCGCGCCTTCCGCTAATCGCACCGAACCAATTCTTCATACCGAGTGTCAGGGAACTCAGGATGCATAAATATTCCTTTCATCACAGTTATTGTTCTTTCGACCACAGCCTTTTTTATGTTGTGGTTCCATCGTCCTTGACTCACAAGCAACGTTGTGAGATACACATCTTGCTGAAAAACAACTTCCTATCTGAGAAAAGGCCATTTCTTTTGACCAACGATGACCCTGGACCAGAGGTCTTTCGCCTCTATCTGATCAAGCCTTCCCACTACGATGATGACGGATACGTGATCCAGTGGTTTCGCTCGGACATTCCGTCGAACACCTTGGCAGTCCTAAACGGCCTCGCCCTCGACTGCCGAGAACGTCGGGTGCTCGGCAACCAAGTGGATATCGTCATCTCGGCTCTCGACGAAGCCAACTGCCGAATCAAGCCACAGAGGATCATCCGGGAGATCTGCTCTACAGGTGGCAAAGGACTGGTTGCGCTGGTCGGCGTGCAATCCAACCAGTTTCCGCGGGCTGTCGACCTTGCTCGACCCCTTCGAGCGGCGGGGGTGACCGTGTGCATTGGCGGCTTCCACGTGAGCGGCAGCCTCGCCATGTTGCCCAGCATGCCCCCTGAGATCATGGAGGCCTTGGAGTTGGGGATCTCGATCTTTGCCGGCGAGGCGGAGGAACATTTCGAACGCGTGATCCGGGATGCCCATCGAGGGACCCTGGCGCCCGTATACAATGTTCTGTCCTCCCTCCCTGACCTGGCGGGTGCCGTCAGTCCCGTCGTTACCGAAACCGCTACTCGCGGCAGCATGACCGCGCGGGCGAGTTTCGACGCTGGGCGCGGTTGTCCGTTCCAGTGCAGCTTCTGCACGATCATCAACGTCCACGGTCGAAAATCCAGGTTCCGGACCGCAGATGATGTCGAGAGCATCATTCGTCTCCATTACGCCAAAGGGATGAAGAAGTTCTTCATCACGGACGACAACTTCGCCCGTAACCAGAACTGGGAGGCGATCTTCGACCGGATCATACGCCTGCGGCAACGCGAGGGATTGAAACTGAGATTCATCATCCAAGTTGACACTCTCTGCCACAAGATCCCGAACTTCGTCACTAAGGCGGGCGAGGCGGGGGTCAACCGAGTGTTCATCGGTCTGGAGACCCTCAATTCTGCGAACCTGGCGTCCGCCAAGAAGGGGCAGAACGCGATCTCCGAGTACCGTGCCATGCTCCAAGCTTGGAAGACGGTCGGCGCCATCACCTCTTGCGGATACATCATCGGGTTTCCCAATGACACGAAGGAGAGCGTGCTCAGGGAAATCGAGACGATGAAACGTGAGCTTCCGATTGACCTCGTCGAGTTCTTCTGTCTGATGCCGCTCCCCGGCTCCGAGGATCACCGGGACCTGCTGACCAGGGACGTGTGGATGGATCCGGACTTGAACCGGTATGACAGCGAACACGTGACGACGGCTCACCCATTGATGTCCGGGGAAGAGTGGCGGGAGGCCTACCTGCGCGCCTGGGATACCTTCTACACCATGGAGCACGTTGAGACGCTCATGCGCCGGGCGGCCGCATGCGGTATCAAGACGCAGAAGATCATGAAGTTGGCCTTTATCTCCCACGCCACGCAGGCGATCGAGGGTGTGCACCCGTTGCAGGGGGGGCTGCTTCGCCGGAAGCACCGGCGCGACCGACGACCCGGCAGGCCGACCGAGAATCCCCTCCTGTTCTATTCCCGATACGTCTGGGAGTGCCTCTCCAAGACGGCCCGCCTCTGGAGCTTGTATCGTTCCTACAAGCGACTGCGCAGCAAGGTCGAGAACGACCCGGCGAAGTCCGTTTATGTCGACCCCGCTCTTCTTCCGGCCTTGGAGGGCGAAGTCCAGCCTCCGGAGCAGTTTCTGCCACTCAAAAAAAAGGCACAGTGAAAAGACTTTCCGCCCAAGAGTGTTGTCAGTAGCAAGTCACCTGCTTGCGGCTGCCTTCGAAAGTCAGCCTTTTTCTCACTCCCTCAAAATCAGGGGACAATCGTTCATAGAACCAAACATTTCTGGTTTCGTGAGATCGAATGGGGTCCAGCGGGCTTGCACCCCTTTGCAACGGCGATGATGATGCCCCAGACGATAATCTGAATGAACGGCCGACCGATCTGGAAACACCAAAATAGGAGCAGAATGACGAGGCCGACATGGATGGTTGTCTCAAGCGCTCTTGCCACAAACGATTTATCGTCCGAAGATTGATCAGGTGAGTTCATACCGCGACCTCCTCGGGCATAATATTTTTGTGCTCGCCTTTGGAACTTATGCAGCTTGAATGATGATAAGACAATGTAGAATGGTAAAATTTAAATACTGTAAATATGAAACTGTGTCAAATTGAAGAATATACGTTATCTTGTAGCGGAAAACTGATGTGGATATTGCAGATTAGCCATGGCGAATACAATATTTTTTGAGCCTCAGTAAATTTTGGACTTCGTGATAATCATCTAAAATTTAGGGAGGCTTAAAATCTGTTGGATGTGCTGATGTCATATCTAATTTTGGAAAATTGTATATATCATCAAATGGTAATAATAACCCCGACCGAAATGGTCGGGGTTATTGGTTACTATGCAAATCCTTGCAAATGAGTTCATATAGGGCGTAAAATGGAAAAAATTTTAGTACCCCCCCAAAGGCCACTCATAATAATTGCAGGCACTTAAACCAATCAATAAAAGGGAAATTTTTCCCAGAACTCTTTTTCGTCGTCCTGCCACCTGGCGCCAAACTTTTTTTCAAAAAAGGATCCCATGCGGTCATACCAGCGCACCCAGGGATTTTTGCCCTGTTCTATGGCCGTTAGAACATCATTTAAAAAGGAAGCGATGTTGACCATTTCTTCTTTGGGCAGGTAAGATGCCGCACCCTCTTTGTAGGATTTAACAATGTTACCCGGGCTGAGGGCATGGGCGGTCAGCATGACGGCGGTAACCTCTCTTTGAGTGGCGATTTCCAGGAGCTGAAAACCCTCAACGCCCATGATATCTAGAATCGTCATATCAAAATACTGCGTTTCCAGAAAATCTTTGGCTTCATTAAAGCTTGACGCCTTTACCGTTTCACACATGGGCAGCAGATCTTCCAGTGTATCCAATACATCCGGTTCGTCATCCACCAAAAGAATCCGTTTCCCCTCCAGCAAATCGTTGTCAGCCATGGTTTGATCTCCCTGCATTTGCGATGTTTAAAGTTACGCCACTGATTTTATTAATCTAATGCCTTTTAGTTGTATTTCAAGTCAGGGGTTACGCGCTATCTCGAGCCCTTTATATTTAAAAGGGGGTAGCATGTATCCCGCATCCGCAGTTGTAGTCAATTTACGAAAAGATTCACATTTTTGCCATCCTTCAGATTTACCAACCCTTCCTCACAGATTCTCAGATAGGGAATCGCCGCGCCGGTTAATGTTAATAAGGATAAAAGCGGGTTAGGGAAGGGTACGCCTAAGTCGGAGGCTGCTTTAAAAACATCCTTTAAACGCCGGATAAGGGCACCCAAAGGAAGGTCAGATATGCTCCCGAAAACCGGCAGCGCAAGTTCGGCCAGGATTTTTGCGTTTTTGACAACCACCGCACCACCCTGCATTTGACGAATGCGGTTTACGGCTTCGGCCATATCATTATCATCGGCCCCGGCAACTACGATATCCGTGGTGTCCCAGGCCGCGCTGCAGGCAAAGGCTCCGGAATGTAAGCCAAATCCTTTAATGAGCCCCGCAAATAATTTACCGGGATGAAAGGTTCGATCGATAGCAGCTATTTTTATGATATCTTTCTTTGTGTCGACGCTAAGCTTACCATCGGTGACCGGGCAATTCACCGTGATTTCCGAGGTAACCAGATCGGTAACCATATTGATTACGCGGACCTGTATTTCTTTGACATCGCCGGGGGCGTTGATGATAAAGTCAGAGGACTCAAGCTCTCGCGGCAGCTTGATCGTCTGCAGGCTTTCTGCAGCAAAGGTGTGTTTCCTGGGGGAAACCAGCAGCTTTCCATCTGCGGCGATGATACGACCGTTGCTGATGACCATGTCTGCATCAATTGTGGTGATGTCGGGAATAATCGCAAGATCTGCATAGCGCCCCGGAGCAATGCCGCCAATGAGTGTGTCTAAAGAAAAATGCTCGGCAACATTTAATGTGGCCATTTGAACGGCGGTTATCGGTTCGAACCCGCAATCAATCGCTTTTTGGACGATACGCTCCATATAACCATTTTCCATCAGGTCCGCAGGGGAAACGGTGTCGGTTGCCAGAATCAAGCGCCGGAAATCAATTGGTTGCTCTGTGATTTTGGCGATTTCTTCCAGATCTTTGCGGACAGCACCTTCGCGAACCATTATATGCAACCCCAGCCGGAGTCCTTGTCGTACCTGATCGGCATTGATGGGTTCATGACATGATGAAATGCCGTTGGCAATATAGGCCGATAGCTTTTTCTCACTGGCACCGGCCGAATGTCCTTCAAGCGTTTTGCCGGCACGAAGTGTGCGTTTAAACAGCGGCTGCAGCTGATCCGGCTCCTGAAGAACCGCCTGCCAGTAAGATTCCCCCAGGCCGATAATGTCATCCCGATCCAGCAGTTTTTGAAGCGTTTCTTCTGGAACTCCACGGGCGGCGCGGCTGATTGATATCCCCGGCGGTGCCGTTGCCAGAATTTTTATGGGCTGATTTCGAAACGATTCCAGAAGGTCAAGTAAACCTTCATATCCGGCAATCGGAAAGATCTCCAAAGTCTCCGTAACGACTGTAGTGGTGCCGCCTTTAAGGGCATATTTTAAAAATTCCTCGATCGGAAACAACCAGGCCAGGTGGGTGTGTCCGTCGATCAGACCCGGAATGACGGTTTTACCTTGCGCATCAATAACCTCTGTTTTGGGTCCGATGGTGTCTTTTGGATCCTCGCCGACATAGGCGATCCATTTTTCCTTTATGCTTATGGCGCAGTTTTCGATGAGTTCACCCGTGTAAACATTGGCGAGTTTTGCATTCACGATTGCCAGATCCGCCTTTTCCTGCCCCAAAGCAACCTTCATCAGCGTTTTCGAATCTCGGGTGTCATTTAAAAAAGTGGCTGCCGCTTTTGTCATTGAAATGCCTGTCCCTCCTGTTATCTGATGAGTTCGCGCAACGTTATTCCTTAACATCTATAGAAAAGGTTTGAAAAGGAAAATTTTCTGTTCTTGATACTTTCATTGTAGGTTCCATTATTTTATGCTTTTCAACAATGAGTGTTAATGGTACCAGATAGGTGGTCATTGGTTTCAGGTTCAGGGTTCTGGGTTCAGAGGTTCAGAGGTTCAAAATCTTGTCAGATTAGTTTAATTGGTCTCATTGGTTGAATTGGTTGGCTTAAAACCGAACCAATTGAACGAATTAAACCAATCAAACCAATTAAACCAAAATGATTTGCCTAAACTTAATATGCGAACGTTGAACCTTCTTGAAATGGTGTGCACATGAATATCGCCTCTAATTTAAAAAATAGCGCTTTTTATTTTCCGGATCGCTGTGCGGTCATCGAAGACGATAAAACCATCACCTTTGCCCAATTCAATCAGGATGCAGACAGGGTCGCTTCTGCGCTGGTTGGCAGAGGTGTGCAGCCCGGCGACCATGTCGCATTGTGCGCGCCGAATTCCTATCACTGGCTGGCCTTTTATTTTGGCGTGCTTAAAAGCGGCGCGGTGGCCGTCACTTTTTCCCATTTGTTGGTTAAAAATGAACTGATCAAAATTCTCAAGGATTGTGTACCAAGGGTGCTCTTTACGACTGACGAAAAACGCGACGACTTAAACGGGATACAAATAGGGACTTATCCCGAACTAGTTGTTTGTGAGCACGGAGATATTTCGTTTTTCGATCTCATGGCTGAGGGAAAATCGGAATTTAAGATCGTCGACCGTGATCGACAGGATACGGCCGCCATTTTATATACCGGGGGTACCACCGGCATTCCGAAGGGCGCCATGCTGAGTCATGAAAATTTACAAACCTCGACGTTTAATGTGGCCCATTATGAACGCTCAACTGAAACGGACCGTGCGCTTTGTTTTTTACCCCTCAATCATGTTTTTGGCCAGGTTCATATCACCCACTCCACCGTTTACAGCGCGGGCGGGTTGATTATCCAGCCGGCGTTTGATCTGGAAAAAGCTGTTGATGCCATCGAACGCCATCAAATCACCAATTTCTATGCCGTACCGACCATCTACATTCGGTTACTAGCGCTGCAAGACTTGTCGAAAAGATTTAAATCCGTTCGCTATTGTTTTTCGGCGGCCGCCAGTATGGCCAGCGAAGTGGTCCGGGAATGGAAAACACGCACCGGACTCGATATTCATGAGTCTTATGGTATGACGGAGAGCGCCGCAATGGTAACGTATAACCATTACCATCGTCATATTGTTGGATCTGTCGGCACACCGGTCGCTGTGGTTGAAGTGCAGATCAGGGATTCGGATGGCAAGTATCTGCAGCCGGGTGAGGAAGGCGAAATCTGCATTTACGGGCCCAATATCACCAAAGGCTACTTGAATAATCCTGAAGAGACAAAGGCGGCTTTCCACGGGAAATGGTACCGTTCCGGGGATATCGGCTATTTTGATAAAGAAGGTTATTTGTACATCGTAGACCGTCTAAAAGATATGATTATTACCGGGGGTGAAAACGTCTACCCCAGGGAAGTGGAAGAAATTTTATATACCCGTTCCGAAATTCAGGAATGCGCCGTGGTGGGGCTGCCGGATACCGAATTCGGTGAGCGGGTAACCGCCTTTATCGTCCCTCATAAAAACCGGCAGCCGGATTTTAAGGATCTTAAAGCCTATTTGAAGAAGCATCTGGCCGGGTTCAAAGTACCCAAAAAGTTTATCATCGTTGACGCGTTGCCCAAAAATCCGGCCGGCAAACTGCTGAAACGCGAAATTAAAAAACAATACGCTTAGGCGGTAATCGTGCGGTTTTTTAGCCCTGAATTACATCCCGAAGTAGGAAGCGTTAGCACGATCTGTCGTTTTCCGGCCTGAATCGTCCTCCTGAAACCATGAATTGTCGTTTTCCGGCCTGAATCGTCCTCCTGAAACCATGAATTGTCGTTTTCCGGCTTAAGCTGGCAGAGATTCTTTTATTCAAATGTCAATATTTCACCAACGTCCCCATCTCTGGGCGTCCTGTTGACTTCAGGCGTGCGCCGCCAATTAAACTAAAAAATTAAATACTGCTTTTCCCAAGAAACGCAGCAAGTCAATCCCCCTTTTTTTATTTATCAAAATATGCAAATCTTTGGCACGTCCCCCTGTTCTTACCTGCGATAAAATAAGGGCGGCGCGGTTGACTAATTGGGCGTAAAGCAATATGGTAGCGGCCATGATCAATCTGAAAAGTGCGCTATACTGCGACCAGTACAAAGATCGTCATTCCGGGAACAGGCTGTCTGACAACTCAATCATTTGCCGCTGTCTGCCGTGGTAAAAAACATTTTGCGTGAGGTGGATTATGGGACTTTATGATTTTACCTTTTATGATCTGATTAACCGCAATGCCGTTTGCTTTAAAGAAAATGACGCGTGGTTCGAGGTGGATGATAAGCGAACACTGACTTTTTTACAGTACAAGGAAAAAGTAGATCATCTGGCCTGCGGTCTGCAGAAATCAGGCGTCAAAAAAGGCGATCGCATCGGGGTCGTGGGGAAAAACGGCCTCGAATATTTTCTGCTTTACGGTGCTGCTGCGGCTTTGGGCGCCATTATACTGCCCATTAACTGGAGACTTTCGGCCGAAGAAGTGGGTTTTAATCTGAATGATTGTGAACCGAAACTGGTTTTTGCAGACAAGGAATTTCAGGAACTGGTGCAGGGCTTGAAAGAAAAACTTGGATCCGTGGAGAATTTTTATAACTTAAGCCCGGAAGGCGGCAGTTTCCTTGCTTTTGATTCCCTGATGGATAACCCCGCTGAGTTTGAGCCGGACGATGTGTCCAGCGATGATGGGTTTGTCATTATCCACACGGCGGCAGTGGCCGGCAGGCCCAGAGGGGCGTTGCTTTGTCACGAGAATGTTGTCTGTGCGGATATGCATTTTGATTACCTTTTCAATGTGACCCCTGAAGATGTGCATCTGAATCTATTGCCCCTTTTTCATATCGCCGGTCTGATTATGGCCACCACCAGCTTTCATGCCGGGGCTTTGAACGTGAATATGAGTAAATTTGATGCGCCCCGGGCGGTTGAGCTTATTGAGGAAAAGAAAGTATCCATGCTGTTTACGTTTGCACCGATTCTCTCCTCTATTCTCGAACAAAATGAAAAAACCGGAAAAGGGATCAAGAGCCTGCGGCTCTCGGCCGGGCTGGATACACCCGAAACCATCGATAAGTATCAACAGTTAACCGGTGGGACCTTTTACAGCATCTATGGCCAGACGGAGACGACCTGCGTGGCTACCTATGGCGCTTACAACGACAGGCCCGGATCGGCAGGCAAAATGCTGCCCCTTACCCTGGTACGGCTGGTGGATGATTACGATCGTGAGGTTCCGGCAGGGCAGGTGGGTGAAATCACCGTGAAAGGGCCGATGGTCTTCAAGGGTTACTGGAATCTTTCGGAAGATAATGAATACACCTTTCGGGACGGGTGGCATCACAGCGGAGACCTGGGCCGTTTTGATGAGGACGGTTTTCTCTGGTATGCGGGGCGTAAGGCCGAAAAAGAACTGATCAAGCCGGGGGGCGAAAATGTCTACCCCGCAGAAGTGGAAAAAGTGATCCTGGAACATCCCGCCATCGAAAAAACCGTTGTTTTCGGCGTGCCGGACCCCAAATGGAAGGAAGGGATCAAGGCGGTCTGCCAGCTCAAAGAAGGACAGTCGCTGGAGGCCAAGGCCTTAATCGAATTTGTCGGCAGCCGGATCGCCCGGTATAAAAAACCCCAGTATGTCGAATTTATTACCGATTTTCCACTTCTTGAGGATGGTTCAGCAGATAGGGCCAAGATCAAGGAGTTGTACGGAGGAGAGCAGTAGGCCTTAGTCATTATTCTTTAATTTTGATTGCCCGGCAAGGCGGTCGGCATCGTATCCGGCTTTCTTATAATTTTCGAGAGCCCTCGTTTTAAGATCCTTGTCTTTGGTTTTTTCAGCGTGTTTGTCAGACAGCTCAGCGGCGTGGCTCCACATCCCTGACTTTTCGTATTCTTTTATCTTATTTTGGGTGCTGATATGCTCTCCGGATTCCTCCATGACCGCTGAATGGCACCAGGAGACGATTTTTTTAACCTTTTTGCCGCATTGGAGGCAGGTCGACAGAGGTTTTTCGCTGATCCCCTGAAAGACCTCAAAGCCTTTCAGACAGTAATGACAGGCGCTTTCAGGGTTTGAGGTTTGGTATTCGTAAATAGGCATGTGTCGGGTCCGCAGATTAAGTTTGTAAATAAAAATTTATGCTCAAGGCTCAAAGCTGAAGGCTCAAGGCAAAAAAGCGAGCTTAACATTTAATAACATCCGCAGATTACGCCTCTGGCTCGTAGAAGCCTACGGCTCGGAGAGCAGATTGACGCAGATTAAGTTTATAAAAATTCGTGCTCAAAGCTCAAGGCTGAAGGTTCAAAGCTGAAAGCGATCCACAGATCACGCAGATTCTTTACTATTATATTTTGTCTGTGAATGTCCGTGTGGGTCCGTGGCTAATATTTGATTTATCCGCAGATTACGCCTCTGGCTCGTAGAAGCCTACGGCTCGGAGAGCAGATTAACGCAGATTAAGTTTATAAAATGATCATAATGAATGCAGAATCTATTTGTCAAGAACCTCAAGCTGTCATAACTTAATGTTTAGTCTAATAGAAATTAATGAGCCTGTATAAAAAGACGAAACTCTATCCTTGACGCAGTTCGGTGTGCTCGGTAAAGTGTGATATTCGTTCTCTTTTTTTGAATGTGATGATCGGGTAAATTCAATCAGCTTTAGAAAAAAGGAGGGATGGCAATTATGGCCAGCGATGATATTTTAAAAGGGAAAAAGATTCTGGTAGTAGATGATGAACCTGATATTCTGGAAACCCTGGAGGAATTGCTTGATGAGTGTGATATTGAAACAGCTGCCACCTTTGAATCGGCTAAAGCACTCTTGGAGAGCAAGGCCTACGATGCGACCATCTTGGATATCATGGGCGTTAAGGGATTTGATCTATTGGAGATTGCCATCGACAGAAAGATTCCGGCATTGATGCTCACCGCCCACGGCCTAAATCCCGATAACCTGGTGGGCTCAATCAAGCTGGGCGCCAAGTCCTATATTCCCAAGGAAAAGATGAGTGAGATCGACCTCTATCTCAAAGAGATATTCATTGCCCGCGAAAAGGGAATAGAGAAGTCCGGCAACTGGTTTGCGCACTTGCAATCCTTCTTTGACAATCGATTCGGGACCGGGTGGAAGAATAAAGACAAAAAATTCTGGCAAGAGTTCGACAAAACGTTCAAGGTTTCAAAGGATGAGCTCGAAAAAATCATGTAAATATCCTGATGGCTAAAAAACCAACGTACGCGGAACTATCGCAACAGGTTGCGGATCTAGAAAAACAAATTGCTGACTTGAAACGCCTGCCGGATGATCCCCAAATCGTGCGGGGAAGTTCCATACCCACCTTTGTTATTGATAACAGGCACACCATTACGCATTGCAACAGAGCTTTTGAAAATCTAACCGGTATTGCCGCCCGCGAACTCATTGGAACACGAAAACAGTGGTTGGCCTTTTATCCGGCTAAAAGACCGGTGATGGCTGATTTAATCGTGGATAATGCATCAGAGGAAGAACTTACCCGGTATTACGGCCGCAATTATTGGAAATCATCTGTTACGGAAGGGGGCTATGAGGCCGAAGGTTTTTTTCCAGACCTGGGAGAAAAAGGCAGATGGATCTTCTTTACCGCAGCTCCTCTAAAAGATGAAGAAGGCCGGATCACCGGTGCCATTGAAACTTTACAGGATATCAGTGAGCGCAAGTGGGCCGAGGAAGCGCTCAGCGAATCACAGCGGCGCTTAAGAACCCTCCTCGATTTTGCGCCTTATCCCATTGTTGTGTTCACCTTAGATGGCCGCGTCGATTATCTGAACCCCGCATTCACCGAAACTTTCGGTTGGACCCTTGCCGAATTGGAAGGGAAACGCATCCCTTATACCCCGCCTGATCTGGAGCAAGAGACCGGTGAGATGGTCAAAAAGCTTTCCGATGAAAAAGTCATACTTCGGTACGAAACCAAACGCTTGACAAAAGATGGCAGGCTGCGGGATGTGGTCATGCGAGGCACGGTCTATAGGGATGTCCAGGGCCAACCGGCCGGGGAACTCGTAATCCTGAGGGATGTTACCCGCGAAAAGAGAATCACCCTCAACAACGAGGCCATGCTGCGGATCAGCATGGCGTTGCCGGAATACCCAGACTTGGAAGAACTGCTGGATTATATCAGCAATGAGGTCAAAAGGCTTTTAGATACCGAGGGCGGTGTGGTCATATTGCATGATGCGGAGCGACAGGAACTCTTTTTTTTAGGCGCAGCCTATGATGACAGCGCTACCCAGAAAAGGGTAAGAGAGATTCGCTTTCAGATGGATGAACTTATGGCCGGTCAGGTAATCCAGTCCGGGGAGCCGATGATCGTTTCTGATACCTCTAAAGACTCGATTCTGCATTCAAAAAGAGATAAGAAGCTCGGGTACAAGACAAAGAATCTGCTGTTAGTCCCATTGAGGAGCAGCGATCGGATTATCGGGGCTTTAACCGCCATTAATAAAAAGCAGGGAAGCTTTGAACAGACAGATGTTGAACTCTTGAGCATGATAGCGGGAACCGTTGCCCTTTCTATTGAAAATGCCAGGTTTTCCGAAGAGCTAAAGAAGGCTTACAGAGAGTTAACCAGTTTGAATAGGGCCAAGGATAAGGTTTTTCACCACCTGTCCCATGAATTGAAAACACCGATCTCTGTCCTGAACAGCTCTTTAAAAATAGTGGCCAGGAATTTGGCGACCCTTCCGGATACGAACTGGGAACGCACCATGGAGAGGGCCAAAAGGAACCTCGAACGGATTATGGGTATTCAATACCAGGTGGATGACATCATCCAGGATAAGCAGTACAAGGCCTATGACCTCCTCTCTTCGATGCTAGCGCAGTGTGCCGATGAACTGGAGGTCCTCATTGCCGAGCAGGTAGGCGAGGGTCCTGTCGTTGGACATATCAGAAATCGTATTGAGGAAATATTTGGTCTCAAAGAGATGGTTTCCGAGAAGATTGTATTGGATGGGTTTATTAAAAAAAGACTGGAGGACCTTAAGGCCCGATTTGCGCACCGTCAGGTGGACATCATAAGCCGTTTTGGGTCCACGCCGCCTATCTATATGCCCCCTGATGCTTTGCAAAAGGTGGTGGACGGGTTAATCAAAAACGCTATCGAAAACACGCCCGATGGCGGAAAGCTAGAGGTGCTCGTCCGGGGCAAGGATCAAGGGGCGCAGTTGGTGGTGCACGATTACGGTGTTGGCATTACGGAAGAGAATCAAAAACAGATATTTGAAGGATTTTTCTCGACCCTGAACACAATGGATTATTCAACCAAAATGCCCTTTGATTTCAATGCCGGCGGGAAAGGGGCAGACTTGTTACGGATGAAAATATTCTCTGAGCGCTATCATTTCAACATTGAGATGACGTCTGCTAGATGTCAATTTATACCGCAAGAAGAAGATATCTGCCCGGGGCGGATCGATGCATGCGCATTTTGCTCTAAGGTAGAAGATTGCTATCATTCCGGCGGAACCACTTTTTCACTCTATTTCCCACCGGCCCCACAATAAAGAAGTGAGCTAAAGTTTAAAGTGAGCTAAAGTGACTAAAGTTGTGGAATTCTGTCTATTTAATATAAAAGATGGAGCGCAACGACGCCTTAATTTTAGTCACTTTAGTCATTTTAGTTCACTTTAGGCACTTTTAGCCCTTGAACCTGATCTGAGGTTTTGATGCCACTTCTATTGTAAATTTGGTTTTAAGCCAACCAGCGTTTTCGCCTATGATAGTGCTTCACATCCCGGTAGCTTTTCTTACCAACTGCTGTCAGACCCAGGTAGAATTCGCGGACATCGGCGTTGTCCTTAAGCGTTTCGGCATCCCCATCCAGGACCACCCGGCCGTTTTCCATAATATAGCCATACTCGGCATAATTAAGGGCCATGACGGCATTTTGTTCTGCCAGGAGCATCCCCACCTGCTCTTCTTCATTCAGACGTTTGATGATGCTGAAGATCTCTGTTACCAGCAATGGGGCCAGACCCATGGAGGGCTCGTCCAACAGCATGATCCGGGGCTTAGCCATGAGACCTCGTCCGATGGCGCACATCTGCATCTCACCTCCGGAAATGTAGCCGGTCTTGACGTTACGACGTTCTTTGAGGCGCGGAAAATACTGGTAGACTTTATCCAGGGCGTCCTGGATCCCTTTTTTGTCACGACCCCGGGTATATGCGCCGGTGAGAAGATCATCCTCCACGCTAAGGTGCTCAAAGGTGTGCCTGCCTTCCATGATCTGGATGACACCCATTTTTACCAGTTGGGGCGCAAAGAGTCTGTCAACGCGCTTTCCGTCAAATTCCACGGTCCCTTTGGTCACCTCGCCGCGCTCGGCCTTCACCAGGTTTGAAATCGCCTTCAAGGTGGTGCTCTTACCGGCCCCGTTGGCCCCAAGCAGAGAGGCAATCTGCCCCTCATACACATCGAGGGAAACTCCCTTTAGGACCAGGATGACGTGTTCGTAGATGACTTCAATATTATTGACCTTGAGTAAAGGTTCTTTTTCCGTTGCCATAACGATCTTTCACCCCCGTATTTTTTATTGCAAGGATGGAATTAAAGGTGCCCGCCTGCCGAATTTCGCACGATTCGAGTTTCACGTTCCCTGTATGACGTTAGCAGCTTTGGACGCGTTTGCCACTGAAATACAGGTGCGCAACCGGCGCATAAGTTGGGCTGAAGGGTGGGTTTTACGATCCCCACCCTTCAACCTTTAGACAGTTTTGTTCGTATGATCAGGGACCGGTTCTGGGCGTGATCCCTTTTTCCTTGGCATATGTGGCCGCAGACTTCTCGATCATCCCCCTGACGTATTCCCTCATGGGGGTAACGACCTCTCCGGTACTGACCCACTGTTCTCCATCCCATTGCTGGTAGAAGACCAGTCCGCCGCCCTCATGATCTTTCCAGGTATTCCGCATGGGCTGCATCAGGCCCTCGGCCCCCATCTGTTTGATGCGTTCCTCGGTAACATTCAGGTTTTCCAGTCCCCAGCGGAATTCCTCTCCGGTAAGCACCTTAACCCCGAATTTCCCCATGGCCGTCAGGATCGCCTCATGATTCAAAATGCCGGCAATGAATCCCCTGTTATAATAGACGGTACCCACACGGGTGAAGGCGATATTTCCTTTCATGGCGCCATAGACCTTGTCAACCACCTCCTGGATAATGGGGAAGTCTCTCCCGACGCCATGGAAGTTTGTGGTGTAGTATCCCTTGGCCGCCGGACCGGCCGGCAAAGCGTCCTCTTCCGCGCCACACCACCAGACGCCCAGGATCTTCTCTCTGGGGAAACCGAGTCTGGCCGCTTCTTTCAGCGGTATGGTGCAGGACACCCCCCAGTTGCGGTTGATGACCCAGTCCGCCTTATAACGCCGGGCGATATCCATCCACTGGGCCTTCTGGTCGATGCCGGGCCAGGGTACCGGGAAGTGCCGCACCTGGAAACCGAACTTCTTGGACATGTCGTCCAGGATGGGTTTGGTCTCCTGGCCGTAGGGGACGTCGATATGCAGGTTGGCGATCTTCAATCCTTTCAAATATTTTCCAATGCTTGCCATGTCTTTACCGTCCCAGCCCTGCCGCATAGCGATCCACTTGATCTTGGCTGTATTCTGGGACCAGTAGTTGGTGGGGGTGGTGAAGACCCAGGGAAAGACCCGGCCGTCCGAAGCGTCGGCGCGACCGTACCCACTGGAGATGATAACGATCTTGTCTTCAGTACCCTTGGGAATCAGCGCATAGGTGATGCCCGTGCTCAAAGGATGAACATAGGCCATTTTGTCCTTGAAGCGGTTGTAGCACTCAACGCCACGCGCTGTATTGTAAGCGGTTTCACATTCCTCCCACTTGTACATGATTTTGCCGTTGATCCCGCCCCTGGCATTGATGAGTGCCATGAAATCTTCCAGGCCGCTGCTGAACCCGCTGCCGCCTGCTGCAAACGGGCCGGTTCGATAGGCCAGGATACCGACAAATTGTTCCGGCTTCTTCTCTTCGGCTGCCATTGCCTGACCTGATATCATGATAAAACCAGCTACCAGGAGCAAAGCAAAAATACTAAAAACCAATTTACGTGCCATCTTCATTTCCTCCTCTTTTTGGTGGTTAATGATTCACTTAACTTCAAGTTCTCATTTTTTTATCAACAACTCGACGCATTAACAGATCAACGATTCAGTTAATACGGAAAAGGCCATAGCCGCATCTTATCCTTGATGGTGTGCCAGAGTCTGGCCATGCCATAGGGTTCCACAATCAAAAAGAAGACGATCAGCCCTCCGAATATGATGGCTTCAATATTGGCGAGGATATCCGCAGGAACCACCTCCATGAATGTTCCTAAAAACTGATTGATACCGATGGGCAGCATCACAAAGAACCCGGCCCCCAGAAATGAACCCAGGACGGTCCCCAGACCGCCGATAATGATCATGCCCATCATGGCAAAGGAGACCATGACGTTGAACTCCTCGATATTCGCGGCGCCTATATAAAAAAAACAGATCAGCGCGCCGGCTACCCCGGCATAGAAAGTGCTGACAGCGAAAGCGATGAGTTTGTCACGGTAGAGGTTCACCCCGATAATCTCGGCGGCATAATCCACGTCGCGGATGGCCATCCAGTTCCTCCCCAACTGGCCGCGCACCAGGTTCTTGCCAATGGTCATCAGCCCGGCCATTAAACACAGGGTCAGATAGTATTTCTTGACGGGCGTGTCTATGGGGATAAATCCGAATAAAAACATTTTGGGTGCCTCGATGGTGCCGAAAACCCCGCCGCTCACCCAATGCCAGTGTTGGATGACCCACTCTATGATAAACTGTGACGCTAAAGTAGAAATAGCCAGATAAAATCCCTTGATTCTAAGGGAGGGCAGACCAAAGATGGTCCCCACGACCGCGGTAATGACACCGCCACCCAAAATGCTCGGTATGAGCGGAAGGCCGAGTCGGCCGTAGAGGTTAAATGAGGCGTAAGCCCCCACAGCCATAAAGGCGGCATGTCCGATGGAGACCTGGCCGGCATAGCCGGCTAAGACATTGAGCCCAAAAGCAGCCAGGGCAAAGCAGTAAAAGGGGATGATGATGTTGGTCATAAAATACTCACTGGCAAACAATGGGATCACGACAAAGGCCACAAACAGCATGACGATGAATCCCCAGCGGTCCAGCGGGATGGGAAAAATGGCCATGTCACTGGCATAATTATCTTTGAAATTACTGCATTCTCGATAAAACATAAATCTGCTCCACTTCTTTTTTAGACAGGATTTACAAGATTTACAGGATTATTGCGTCAGCTTTCCGGCTAAAGGCCCACAAATAAAAACGATCCTGTTAATGCTGTTGATCCTGTCAAAGAAAATCAAATATTCCAAACTCCGCATTCCGACTTCCGCCTTCAGATCACACCCTCTCGATGATCTCTTTTCCAAACAGACCGTAAGGTTTAAAATAGAGGACAATCAGGGCCAGCAGATAGGGGAAAAAGGTCTGAATGCCTCCGCCTACATACGGGCCGAGGAAGACCTCGCCCAGATTCTCCCCGGCCCCGACAATGAGGCCGGCGACAATGGCACCGGGAATACTATCGATCCCGCCGATAATCAGCACCGGCAGCGATTTAAGGGCAATATATGTAAGGCTGAACTGGACGCCCAGGCGGGTGCCCCAGGCGACGCCCGCCACGGTGGCGACCACGCCGGCAACGATCCAGGTGATCGTCCAGGCCTTCAACAGCGGGATACCCACAGACAGGGCCGCCTCGTGGTCATCGGATACGGCCCTCAGGGCCCTGCCGCTCCGGGTCTTCTGAAAAAACCAGACCAACCCTACCACCAGAATGGCAGCTACGCCTGTAAAAAATAGATCAAAGGTGCTCAGGAATATACCGGCTATCTCAAGGGGAGTGTCCGGAATACCCAGATTCAACCCCTTGGCCTGGGTCCCGTAAATAGACTGGCCGATCCCCTCCATGAGATACGCCACGCCGAAAGTGGCCATAAAGAGCATCAGAGGCGGCCGGGCCACCAGGGGTTTGAGGACAACAAACACGACGACATAGGCCCAGATGGTCATGACAGCGACGGTGCCTAAAAGGGCAAGCCACAGCGGGAGCTGCAGATACTGATCCAGGAATCCGACAAGCGCGAGGCCTGCAAAAAGGCTCATGGCCCCCTGGGCCATGTTAAAGACCTCCGATGCCTTGAAGATGAGGACAAACCCGAGGGCCACCAGGGAATACATGATGCCCACCATAAGCCCCGTAACCAGTACTTCAACGAAAAAAGCCATATGTTACTCCTCTGTTTTTTAAATGCCTAAAGTGATCTAAAATGCCTAAAGTGCCTAAAGTTAGGGTGTCGCTTCGCTCCATCTTTTTTAAAATGGTCGTCCGACCCTGTCGTTAGACCCTGAGGCTCTCGAAGGGAGGCTCTCGAAGGGAGGCTCTCGAAAGGTAGCATTCCTTAACTTTAGTTCACTTTAGTCACTTTAGCTCACTGTCCATCGTTTTCTGCTTCGCCCAAATAGGCCTTGATGACTTTCTGATTTGACTTGATTTCTTCGGGAGTCCCTTCGGCAATTTTGTTGCCGAAATCAAGCACCACAATGCGGTCACAGATATCCATTACCACCCCCATATCATGTTCGATGAGGGCAATGGTGTAACCTAATTCTTCATTGGCATCCAAAACATATCTGGCGATATCTTCTTTCTCTTCCAGGTTCATGCCGGCCATGGGTTCGTCCAGCAGCAAAAGCTTGGGTTCTGCTGCCAGGGCCCTGCCGAGTTCCACCCTTTTTTGCAATCCATACGGGAGCGTACTGGCCGGAGTCCTGCGGATGTTTTGGATCTGAAGGAAATCGATGATTTTCTCTACAGCCGCCCTGTGCTCTAGTTCCTCTTTCTGGCTGAATTTCCAATAAAGCCCCTGGGAAAAGATGTTGGCATGCATCTTCATGGTCCGCCCCATCATGATGTTGCCAAGAGCAGACATGCCCCTGAACAGCGCCAAATTCTGAAAAGTCCTGGCTATTCCCTGGGCCGCAATACGGTTCGGTTTCATCCTTTTGGACCGTTTTTTGCCCTCAAAGAAGATCTGGCCCTCATCCTGCTTATAAAATCCGTTGATAATATTCAGCATGGTGGTCTTGCCGGCACCATTGGGCCCGATTATTGCCATAATCTCACCGGGGTAGATCTCCAGGCTGACATCATTCAGGGCCTTGAGACCCCCAAAGGAGATATGGATATTTTCTGCGCGCAGCAGGGGCTCCTTTTTTTCGTTCATAGCGCATTTTCTCCGTTAATAGGTTTCCACGTCCCGAATCTTGAGATTGGCCTTCATAGTTGTGCTGCGGCCATCCTCATAGGTAACCTTGGCTTCCACATCGACATTGTCTTTGCCCTCATAGAGGGCATTGATGAGGTTTTCATATTTTTCGGCAATGAAGCGCCTGCGCACCTTGCGGGTGCGGGTGATTTCACTGTCATCCGGGTTGAGTTCCTTGTGCAACAGGAGGTAGCGTTTGATCTGGGAATTTTTGAGATGCTCATCCTGGCTGAGGCTTTTATTGACCCGCAGAATCTCGTTGTAAATGAGGTCATAGATCTCGGGCCTCTGGGCCAGGTCGGTGTAGCTGGTAAAACCGATTTGGCGCCTTTCGGCCCAGTTGGCCACAGCTCCAAAATCGATATCAATGAAGACAGCCACAAAATCCCGACTCATTCCGTGCGCTACTGCCTCCTTGATATAGGGGCTGAATTTGAGTTTGTTCTCGATATATTTGGGGGCGAACAGGGTGCCGTGATTTAATTTGCTCACATCCTTGGCCCGGTCGATGATTTTGAGATGTCCCCGCTCGGTAATGTAACCGGCATCGCCGGATAGGAGCCACCCGTCCTCCATGGTCTCGGCCGTGCCTTCCGGGTTTTTAAAATAGCCGATAAAATTGCCGGGACTCTTGTACATAACCTCGCCGCTGTCAGAGATCTTTATTTCCACGCCCGGTGCCGGCGGACCTACGGATTCGGAATCGATATCCCCATCTTTTTGCATGGAGACATAGGCGCAGCTCTCCGTCATACCGTAGAGCTGCTTCAGATTGATGCCTAAAGATCTGTAAAATTCGAAGATTTCCGGGCCAATAGCCTCCCCGGCGGTATAGGCCACTTTGACCTTACTCATGCCCAGATTATCAAGCAGGGGCCCGTATATGAGTATTCTGCCTATTGCGTATAAAATGCGATCGGCAAACGGAACCGGCTCATTGACAATTCGTTTTTTTTCCACCCGGTTGGCGACCTTCATGAAGTAGTGAAAGGCCTTCTGTTTGATCCAGGCGGCATCTTCTATCTTGATCATGATCTGGGTCAGGATATTTTCCCAGATGCGGGGGGGGGCAAAGACATGGGTGGGGCCGATCTCCCTCTGGTCATGGAATGTTGTCGTGGTGCTTTCCGGACAGTTAACGGTAAATCCGGCCGTCAGGGCCTGGCCGTAGGAAAACATATGGTCCCCGATCCAGGCCATCGGGAGATAGGCCATGATATTTTCCGTCTCATCCAGATTGTCCCATTCAAGAAATCCGCGGGAACAATCGGCGATCATGCGGTGGGTTATCATGACGCCCTTTGGATTGCCGGTGGTACCCGAGGTATAGGCGATAAGGGACATATCGTCGGGTTTTACCTCATTGACCGCATTCATGAAATAGTCGGGGTTTTCCCGGGCGAACTTGCGGCCCATCTCCTGCACATCGCTTATGTCAAGGAGCCAGTCATGCTTGTAGTTTCTGAGCCCCCTGGGATCCGTATAGATGATATATTCAATCCTGGGGATCTCCTCTTTCAGATGCATGAGTTTGTCGGTCTGTTCCTGATCTTCGGCCAGGGCGAATCTGCACTCTGAATGATCGACAATGAATTGAAGCTCCTTGTGGATGGCATCCTGGTAAAGGGGAACGGGCACCCCTCCCAGGCACTGGCAGGCGGCCATACCCCAATAGAGCCGGGGCCGGTTGTCCCCGATGATGGCCATTTTGTCTTCTTTCTTGAAACCTAAAGCAGCCAACCCGAGGGCAAAATCCCTGACCTGGTCAAGAGAATCCTGCCAGGAATAAGACTGCCAGATGCCATACTCTTTTTCACGTATGGCGATCTTGCTGGCAGGAAATTTCCGGACGTTATCCAAGAGAATGTGGGGAAATGTAAGTGAAATATCGCTCATGTCTTCAACCTTATAATATCGTTAATAGGGTGAACGTTTTCAACATTTTTTAATACCCTGGCTGACGATGTCGAAAGCCAGCTGTATCGTTGGCTTTAAAAAATCCTTTCGGGGATCGAAACCTTTTTTGGTACCTTCCCATAACACCAAACCGGCAAAAATACCCCACACGATATCGGCAAAGGCAACCGGATGACAATCTTGGAAATCGCCCTCCCGGACACCTTTTTCAAAAATTTTTACCATGGCATTGATATACTTCCGGGCCGCATCTTTGATCTGGGAGGTGAGTTCAGGAGAGAGGTTCAGAAGGGCTTCAGTGCTTTGATACCGGAGCAGGTGGGTAACATTTAAAGGATCGGTCTCATATACTTGATAGAGGGCTTCCGGTAAGGCTTTGATTTTCTCTTTGGAGCTCAGGTTTTTCTGATTACAGATAAACTCTATTTTTTCAACAAGGACCTTCAGCATTTTGAGGCTCAGAGATGCATAGAGTTCATCCTTGTTTTTAAAGTACAGGTAAATGGTTGCGGGGCTGAAGTCTGCTGCCTCGGCGATGTTCTCAATGGTTGCCCCGCTAAAACCCTTTTTGGCGAACGTATTTTTGGCAGCGTCCATAATCTGGTGGCGGCGGAACTCTTTATCGCGCTCTTTTCGTTCTTCAATGCCCATATAACCACAGGTTTCTTTTATGAACAGGGTTTAGCAAGCTAAATTATATTTAGAATATTAATTCCATTTCGATATACGAAATACGATTTAGTTGTCAAGCTATTTTTCGCCTTTTTGCAAATATTTCAGAAACCAATGGTCCGTTTTTTGTCTTAACCTTCCATCGATTGGGCAGCCTGCGAGGATGTGAGCGCATAAATTCTGAAAGTATACCGTTAAATGCCGTCTGTTAATTTCTGATTGACGACTCATTCCCGGATTCATATATTGAGGCTGTCGCAACGCAAGGGCGTCATTAGAATTCGGAATTGAACCAGGGGAACTGCGATGATCAAAAATATTATCAAACTATTTATAGAGCTCATTTTTTTGATAATCATCGTTCTTTTTGGATCGCTCTTATTTGCAGAGCAATCTGAAAGTACGCCGGTGATTCATTTCGATCAAATCACACATACCTTCTCCGCCGTTTTTGAAGGTGAACAACTGTCTCACAGTTTTAAGCTGATCAATCAGGGAACCGCCGATCTTGAAATATTGGATGTGACGCATTCATGAGGCTGCATCGTGACCCGTTATGATCGGGTCATCCCTCCCGGCGGGACGGGACAAATTACATTAGGAATCGATACGAGCAGAGTCAGAGAGGAATTTCACAAAAAGGCAATTGTTTGGTCCAATGACCCGGTGAGAAAGAGTGTTGCGCTCTACCTGATGGGGGAGGTTAAACCCCATATCTCACTGGTTCCGGGTGGTTATCTCGCCTTGCAGGGTGTCAAGGGCCGGGTGCCCGGGGAAAAGCTCGAAATCATCAATAATCACAAGCAGCCCTTTAAAATTACCGGTGTTGACAATGATTTGCCGGATCACATCAAATGGCGCCTCGAGGAAATCAAACCCGGTTATGCCTATACGCTGGCGGTTGAAGATATATCGAAAAAAGCAGGGGAATTTAGCGGGCACCTGATTGTCCGAACCGACCAGCCCCAAAAGCCCGAGCTCGTGATTATTGTTAATGGATATATAAAGGAAAACTGAAGCAAGAGGGGACATGCTTTAGTTCCAGGTAAGCTCGCCGTTTATTCAGTCTTCGACTCCGAACACCTTCTTTCAATTAGTAAAAATATTCAAGTTTTGGGTTAAGCATCCGATATACCTACTTAGTAAATGCTTAAGAAATAAGCTGCGAAGGAGATAGAATATCATGAATAGCGTTTTATCCAGTTGCCATAAGCCGGCGGACCAATTCAATATGGCGCAGGCAAATTGGGCCTATCAGTCAGCGCAAATTGCAAAAGCGGAAATTGCAGGTGAACAAAGTACAGACATCGAAATTCAGACTGCCGATGGTGATAAAGTCACCCTGTCATCGGACATCAAATTTGAGTCATCGGCCATTGTCTATGAGAAGCTGGACCAAACAAGTGCGAGCTACAGCAAATCACAAGGTCAGATAATTTCAGCCACTGCCAACAGCAAACTTGAACTGACCGTGGAAGGGACCCTGGACGAGCAGGAAAAAAAGGAAATCAAAGCGGTTTTGATAAACATTTTTAAAATGGTGAAAGATTTTTTAACCGGCAATGCAGCCGCAGATACAGTAGAGGCTCAAAACTTTGCCGATCTGACAACCATCTCAAAAGTTAAAGCTGAGGTTGATATCAAGGCCGCGGTTACAATAGCTGCGCAATCTTATACAAAGTATGTTGCACAAACGCCGGTCGAAGAAAAACCGGCAATTCAGGAAGTGGAAACGGCAAATCTACCTGCAGTTTCAAAACGTGTGGATAAACTGACCGATCGCATGATCGGGTTGGTGAAAGATTCAGGCGTAGAACCGTCAAAGATTTTGAATCGGTTGAATAGACGGCTCTCAAGGTTTTCCATAAAATTCATGCATGCAGGGCCGGCGGGCTGGCATAAGAGGCGGATGATGCAGGCGATTATGGAAGACTTTGCCAGAAAACTCAGAAAATTGTCTGCTGAAAATGAAGCTGGAATTAATAAAGAACCTGCTGGTGCCGAAAACGAGGTTAAAGTAGACGCTTACACTGTTGCGGAAACGACGGCTTCGTCTACGGAAACCCACCTGAATGCTGCCAGTCAGGATTTCCATTTTGAGATGGAATATTCGGCAGCAGATGATAAATAGCCGTTCATGTAATTCCGAATCAGCGGAGCCCTTGAACCTGATCTAAGGTTTTGAAACTACTTCAAAAAAATCCATCCAAACTTTGGGGATCTTTCGTTACCGTTCCGGAATTAAAATAATTTCTATTCGTCGATTCTGTTTGCGCCCCTCATCCGTCTCATTTGTATCAACGGGTTTGTAAAAACTGAAACCGCTGGCGGTCAGCCGTTCAGGCTCAATAGCTCCTTTTTCCTGTAAAAATCGGACGACAGAGGTTGCCCTCGCTGCGGACAATTCCCAGTTTGTTGGAAACCTGTCCTGTAATGCGGATCCAATCTGGACATCATCCGTGTGGCCCTCTACCACTATGCTTTGCCCTTTTTTATCCTTGAATGAATCTGCTAATGTTAATATCACTTCTCTGCCTTTTGGTTTGATTTTGACACTTCCTGAATCAAAAAGAATCTTATCCACAAAAGTTACCTTTAATTTGCCCTCGATCTCCTCTATCTTTATATTCTTTTGGGCAATCTGTTCCTTAAGGCTGGTTTCTATTTCTGCACGGGTTCTTTCCAAATCTGAGATTTTTTTCTCTTTTTGCTGAACAACCGATCTTTCTTTCTCTAATTCATTCTCTAAACCCTCAATCGTTCCCTTTTGATCCTTAATTGTATTTTGATGGCGATTGTTTTCGTCCACCAATTTTGAGACTTGCTCACGAAGATCCGCCACTGCTTTATTTTCCATCTCCAATTGCGCCTGGGTCTGGTTAAGATCATTTTCGAGTTCCACATACTTGCTTTTCTGCACGCACGCGGCAAGCATAATCAAGGGCAAACACAACGCAACAAATGATATTTTATTCAACATAATTCTCCTCCTTTCAAAAATCTATTTTATAATAAAAGCTTACTTTGCTCACATATTATTAAGTTCTATTTCAACGCGTCGATTAAATTGTCTTCCTTCTTTAGTTCTATTCGTCGCCAAAAAATTTTGGGCCCCATAGCCCATGGTTTTAATTTTAGAAGGCTCCACACCTTTTCCGATGAGATAGATCTTAACTACATTGGCCCGGGTTTCAGAGACTATTTTGTTGTAGGACGGTGATCCGTATGAATCCGTATAGCCGTTTAGTATAATTTCAACTTGTTGACTTTTAAAAATTATTTCAGCAACCCGATCAAGTTTTCCCATCGCTTTTGCCGTAAGTGCATTTGAATCTTGATTAAAAAAGATTACAAAGACCGAGTCCGTATAAATCTCAGCTAATTTCGGTGAACCCTTGCTTTGTTTTTGATCGATAACGTCAGTGGTGGATTCGTCCGGAATTATTTCCTGAGCAGTAGCGTCATCAAGGTTTTCTTCTGTAATTCCTTGTTTAGCTTCCTCATCAAATGCGGTCTGGATACCTTCCGCTTCTATATTTCCTGTGTGCTTTGTATCATCCTTTGATTGCTGTGTAAGATGGTCACGAATAAATTCATGAATTTGCGTTGAAACTCTTTTATCCGGAACGACACCCGCACCCGTTCTCACAGAAACCTCTGTAAGATTCCGATCTATCCTGACAACTTCAATTGTGACCGGTGTTCCATCAAAGCGTTGTGCATTAATGACTGTTTTTAATTCATCCGACATTTCTTCAGTTACGGGTATTTTTAAATTTTTTAATGTGTCGCTGCTTGCCTGGACGGTATCATGATATTCTGATTCATAAGTTTTTATAAACCTGCCCTGAATGACGGCACAACCGGTTATTGTAAAAAAGCACAGGTAAATTATTAGAATGGCAGACTTAATATTCTGGTATCCCCTAAACATATTAAACACCTTTGAATTTTCTAATTAGCGTATCGAGTAATAAACTTCTAAATATAGATAAGTTTGTTTAAATACAATTTTATCCTATTTCTATTTTGGAGTAAAGCGATACCCTAAATTTGATTTGAAAATAAACAGACTTAGGCAGGGCCTCCATGTAATGTCAATTTCATAATATTGAGAGCATACAAATTTGGGGCCTACTCAAGGATATCACATTTTTTGACGATATCGCAACTTTTTGGGAGGGCTCAAAAGCCCTGATATGTTGGTATCTGCATTCCACTTATACGATGACTGGCTATTTTGGAATTTGGTTTCCATACCATTTCCATTGGCCATTCTCTTTGATAAGCATGTTAGCGATCATGGGCACTTCAAAATATTTATCCTTGATTATACCTTCAATTTTGGCGATATCGCCTTCAGACTCAAGCTTTGTAAGTACGATTTTAGCTTCTCTCACATAAGATATAATTCCCCATAAAAAATTTAAAAACATTTGTTTCGTGCTGCCATTGGTAAGAAATCGATCAGAAAAAAAATCAGCGATTTTAATTCTATCTAAATCAAATAATGCCTGATTAAAGTCAGTTATGAATGCTTTTATATCAGTGGGCAATTCCACGGCTTTTAGTGGTTTTTTCGGTGGCCTTTTCCTTTTAACAGAGGCTGCAACTAAGTCAAATAAAGGGCTATAATGAATCGAAGTTGGCGGATGAGACAGAGCTGTTCCTGATGTTACCGCAATAACAAGGTCAAGTTCCGGAACGACCACTAAAAATTGTCCGCGCCTTCCCCAGGCCCTGAAACTGCTGCAGCCATCGACTTTCTTCACCCACCAGTGATACCCGTACCCGAACGTACCATATATGGGATGGCTGAAAGTCTGTATTTGTTGACCGGTCGATTCTTTCACCCAAGATTCAGAGACAATAGATTGACCGTTCCAATATCCATTATTCAAGTACAGGAAACCGAATTTTGCCAGATCTCGTGCTGAGAGGCCCAAACCGAAACCGCCAATATAGTATCCTTGCGGGTCTTGATGCCAGTAGGCTGATTGAATCCCTAACGGTTCGAATAGGTTTTGCTTTGCAAAATCCAACGTGCTGGTTTTAGTCGATTTTGAGAGGATTACGGACAGAAGATGTGATGTTGATGAATTGTAATTAAATATGTCACCCGGATTATTTTCTTGCGGGAGTTGAACCGCAAATTTTACCCAATCCGAAGAATAATACCAGTTCCGCATACTAGGACCCCGATCGTTCCACCTGAATCCTGCACTCATTGTCAAAAGGTGTTTAAGACTGATCTCCTTTTTCCTCGGATCTGATTCGTCTGTGATATATTCAGGAAAAAATTCGATTAGTTTTTGATCCACACTGTTAAGATAACCTTTGTCCAGTGCGATACCGATTAGGGCTGACGTAACACTTTTGGTAACGGAATGAACGACAGCATATTTTTCAGGACTTCCCCACGAATAGTATTTCTCAAAAACTAAATAGCCGTTCTTAACAACCAGCAAACTAAACGCATCGGGAAGTCGATTTTGGATAAATTCTTCAGCTATCAACAGTTTAGCGGAATCCATACCCTGCATCTCCGGGGTAGAAATCTTCCATCCGCTTGTGGGCCAGTACTCCCTCTCTTTTGTTTGTGCGTAAACAGAATTTTCTGTTAAAGATGCAAAAAGGATAAAAGTGAGAATAAAAAATGTTGTTTTCATTGAGCTCACATTTAATATTTTCATATTTTATTCCTTTATGCTGAAATATTGTACCCAAAAGATACTATTTTGTTTTAACAATCATCCAGATGCTTAGCGATATGTTGAGATAAAACGTAACAAAATCAGTTTTTCTATTAATATTAATAATTTATGTGTGTTTAACCTGCCTTAAGTTTTGGGTATTGTCAAGTCTGTTTTACTCTGCGTTCATCATCCTGGGTCAAAAACCGGACTGGATGAGCGTTGCACGGAGCGTTTCAACATCTTTCCCATGGCTTTGAGGAAATAAAAAGGGCAAATCCATAGGCTCGGATTCACCCCTCTGAGTTGTGATTATAATCGAATATCCAAACAATTTTAAGATTTGATATCTACCGTTTTGTTGGAGATAGTGCGCCACGAGCGCACTTTAATATAAAGTGTGCGTAACTGCACAGAAGATGAGGGTATGTTGGTCCCTCGGAGTCGGCTTGCAAAAGCAGGCTTCAAAGCACCTCAAGCTGCTGTGGTCAAAAGCCATGGTAGTGAGCGTTGAGGAAAAGGTCCCGCAGAAGGGATCAGTTGTGGATCAGAGAGACGAGCGCAAGCGAACGGAGCGGCCGACAAGGCCGCAAGTTTTAAGGGGTGAGAGTCCCCTGTCGTCAATTGCCCGGTTCGGACGACTAGTATACCCGGGGCAC
>JAQYWI010000024.1 GCA_030145015.1 Desulfobacterales bacterium | reverse complement strand
GCCCTGATTACCGGAACCCGGTTTATGGACACCGCCGGCAGTACAGAGGGCATCGGTGCTGCGAATGTATCGGGCGGCAGCGGTTATTATGTGGTCACCGCGGTGGACAGCGGCGGCACCGAAAGCGTGCAGAGTCTGTCGGTTAAACCCGCCGCAATGGCCTCAGCGGGCAGCAGCAGCCTGGTAGCGTGTTTTATCGGCGCGGCGGGCCAGCCGGCAGCGCAGCCGTATCTGGCTATCTTAGTGTTGTTGGGTGTCGCTGCGGCGCTGGGTGTATGGCTCAAGGCGCAAGGCTCAAGGAAAAGGACTGAGTGCTGGGGACTGAGGACTGAGTTAAACCAACGACAAGAAGCCAGGCGCCAGTTCCCCCAGAAGCCATAATAAAAGGGGACGTTGGTGAAATATTGAAATTTGACTTTAGTAATAGGAGGGGACGTTGGTGAAATATTGACATTTGACTTTAGTTTAACCCTACTTTTCATTATGCCCAGCCAGGCCAGAATAGATGCGGCTGTCTACTACTTTGAGATCAAGCAGAAATCAGTAAAGGCACAAGTAATCAAAGAAGCGGCTCTCGGCCACGATCAATAGTTTGCTATTCGGCAGTGCAAAAGTTGGCAATGGTTGGCGGCCAGCTTGCACATAAATTGAACCTGGCCTTTTCGGCGGTGAACAAATTGATCAGCCACGGCCGGCACAATCCTGTTTCAAAAGACATCGCAGCCGAACTGTTTGACTGAAAATCACCAGAATTTACTGGGAATCGAGCAAATTAGAATCATATGTCAATATTTCACCAACGTCCCCTTCGTACAAAGCGATTATTTTGAGTCAAACCTGTTGATATTTCTCAAATAGGTTGATTTTATAAATAATGCATTCTAATTTATTACCGTATACAGATCTCAGTCCCATTTAAGGAATAAACAATATGAAGCCACCGGATACCAAAACCTCAGAAACCGCCGGCGAATTTGCACCGCCGCCGAATTTCATCAAACACATCGTTGATGCCGACATCGCAGCCGGTAAAAACGACGGGCGCGTGCACACGCGCTTTCCGCCGGAGCCCAACGGGTATCTGCACATCGGGCACGCGAAATCCATCTGTTTAAATTTCGGGCTGGCCCAAGAATACCGCGGGCTTTGCAACCTGCGCTATGATGATACCGACCCGGCCAAGGAAGAGGTCGAATATGTGGAATCCATCAGGCAGGACGTTCGCTGGTTGGGATTTGACTGGGGACATCGCCAATATTATGCCTCCGATTATTTTGAGCAGCTGTTTGAATTTGCCGTTCAGCTTATAAAAAAGGGCAAAGCCTATGTCGATAGTTTAAGTGCGGATGAAATCAGGGAATATCGAGGGACCCTGACCGAACCCGGTAAAAACAGTCCTTATCGTGAGCGTTCAATTGAAGAAAATCTGGATCTGTTTGAACGCATGCGGGCCGGTGAATATGAAGAAGGCGCGCATGTGTTGCGGGCCAAAATCGACATGGCAGCCCCCAACATGCTGATGCGCGATCCCACCCTCTATCGGATCAAGAAAGTCCCCCATTATCGCACCGCCGGCATGTGGATGATCTATCCCATGTACGATTTCACCCACTGTCTCTCGGATTCGATCGAAGGTATCACCCATTCGATTTGTACTCTGGAATTTGAAATAAATCGCGCGCTCTATGATTGGGTCCTCGACCAGCTGGATGTATACCACCCACAGCAAATTGAGTTCGCCCGCCTCAACCTCAGCCACACGGTGCTCAGCAAGCGTAAGTTGATCCGATTAGTCGAGGAAGGTCATGTGGAAAGCTGGGATGACCCGCGTCTGCCGACGATATCCGGGTTGCGCCGGCGGGGGTACACACCGAAAGCTGTCCGCAATTTCTGTGATCGAATCGGGGTTGCCAAAGCCGACAGCATGGTGGACATTGCTTTACTGGAATATTGTATCCGGGAAGATTTGAACAAAATTGCGCCCCGGGTCATGGGGGTTTTACGACCCCTGAAAGTTATTATCGACAATTACCCGGAAAATGAAGTCGAAGAATTAGATGCCGTCAACAATCCGGAAGATCCGAACATGGGCACCCGCAAGGTGCCGTTTTCACGGGAACTTTATATAGAGCAAGATGATTTTATGGAAGACCCGCCCAGAAAGTTTTTCCGCCTGGGCCCGGGCCGCGAGGTAAGACTGCGCTACGCTTACTTTGTTACGTGTGTCGATGTGGTCAAGGATCCTGAAACGGGAGACGTCATCGAACTGCATTGCACTTATGACCCCGAAACCCGGGGGGGTGATGCCCCTGACGGACGTAAAGTTAAAGGTACGCTGCATTGGGTTTCTGCATCTCATGCGCTAAGTGCGCAGGTGCGCCTGTATGAACATTTTTTTGTCAAAGAAAATCCCAATGAGGTCGAAGAGGGCAAAGATTTTACCGACTACATCAATCCGAATTCATTAGAAATATTGTCGAATTGCATGGTAGAGCCCAGCCTGTCTGAAGCCAAACCGGGCAGTCGTTACCAGTTTGAGCGCCTGGGTTATTTTTGTGTCGATGCCAAAGATTCTGCAGAAGGATCCTTGCTGTTCAACCGCACCGTGACGTTACGGGATACCTGGGCAAAGATATTAAAGGCCCAACAGCAGAAAAAATAATTTCGGCCCTTATTTTAAACTAAAAATTGAATTATTTGAAAAATTGTGTTACCAAAGTTTGCAGATTCTGACAATCCGATTTCGGGGTGGCAGCCGATCCAGACTCGGATAGCGATAGGTTCGAATTTCCCGACATTGCCTGATCCAGAGGGTCCAATTCGAGATCACCGGCATCATGTTTTTTTCGGTCAAGTGCACTGAAATCGTGATGCATTCCTTTCAGCTTGTGAACAGCGTCGTGCCGTATGTATTCCAAGCATGCCAATGGAATTAAGCGCCAGCAACGACAGGAGGAGAGCAGAGCCGGATCTAAATAGGGGTGATTTCGGATTTGATCAAAATTGTGACCAATAATGGGAGAAAGAAAAAAGAGTCTAGGGCTGCCACCTCGACTATTTTTAAAAGTGGTTTTTAAACCCTCATCTTTTGCCCGAGGGCTGTGTTGCGATCCGCTTCAAAATGCTCGCAAAAGCAAGTGAGCTAAAGTGACTAAAGTTAAGGAATTCTGCCCGTCGAGAGCCTCAGGGTCGAACGATCATTTTTATAAAAAAGATGGAGCGCAGCGACACCAAAACTTTAGGCACTTCGAACTTTAGATCAATTTAGGCACTCCCAACGAGTCTCTTCGCCACTGTGTAACGGCGGCCGTGCAGACGCTATCTAAAAAAACCTTGTCTGAACTAAAAAACAATTCCCGTGTAACCTACAAAACTATCCCCCGGGCTTTTATCATAGCTGCTCGCATAGGCAATTGATTCAGCCTGATTCGCTCCGAGATGTTTTGCAGCTTCGATCGCCGTAGCGGCGGCACCGGCACAGCAGGCATTCTGACGGGTCAAAGCTTCACTGATCACCTTTTCAGTATCCATATCCAGCATCGTGTCGATAATGCGACGATCGTTTTGATTGCGAACCCAATCCACAGCCTGGAGGCCTGTTCCTTCGGATACGAACCCATAATTACGCCCATAATGCGTCAGATCCGTCGATCCGATCACGTTAATCCGCATTTGCAGACCTTTTGCAATTTCAACAACCGCCCGGCCGATTTCCAGCGAACTTTTTGCAGGCGGCACACCCATCGCAACAATCTTCACATCGCTAAAAAAATATTTGATAAAGGGAAGCTGAAGCTCAATGGTGTTGTCCTGGGAAAAGTTATCGGGTGTTTCCAATGTAAACGGGAATCGTTTTGTCAATTCAGCGGCCAGCTGCGCTTCGACGATAATTTCGCCGAAGGGTGTCTCCCAGGCGCCTTCAGCCATCATTATACAGGCGGAATCCGGATGAAGGTGCATCCCGAAGACAATAAACACATCGGGCGGGTCATCTGTTTGCAAGCATCTGATTACATTGCAGGCGATACTTCCCGAAAAAAACCACCCGGCATGCGGAACAATGCCGCCCACCCGTTTTCCGACCGGAAGATCCATCTTTTTACCCTCGTCAAGAAAACCGGTGATTTCTTTTTCGCATTCAGCGGCACCTGCAGGGTACCAACTGCCCGCGAAGGCTGCTCTTCTTAGCTTTGAGGATTTCATGGTCCACCTCCTAATACTCGGCTCAAGGCTCAAGGTTCTTGATTTATTGAAAGGTCGTTTTAGTATAAAAAATCAAAAGGAAGATGTCCATGCCGATTTATATATACTGGCGCAAAGAATGTAGTTGTTGAATTGAACGGTTGACTTTTTTTTTAGAAAAAGATGATTATCATTGTGGTGAACATTTTTCGGACCGGATGTGTTTAACCGGTTAATTTTACGCAAACGGGAGGGTGACATGTGGGAGTATACCGATAAAGTAAAAGATCATTTTCTCAATCCTCGCAATGTGGGTGTATTGGAAGATGCTGATGGAGTCGGAGAAGTCGGATCCATCGCCTGCGGTGATGCACTGACGTTTTATTTCAAACTCGATGAAAACGGCAGGATTAAAGACGCCACCTTTCAGACGTTTGGCTGTGCCAGTGCCATCGCGTCTTCATCGGCACTGACCGAAATGGTCAAAGGCATGACCCTGGAGGAAGCGCAAAAAATCACCAACGAAGATATCGCTGAATTCCTGGGCGGCCTGCCGAAAGAAAAGATGCATTGCTCGGTCATGGGCCGTGATGCGCTGGAAAAAGCCATTGGCTGTTACCTCGATGAACCCGAAAAAAAAATTGACGGCGAAATCGTGTGCGAATGTTTCGGTGTCACCGACCGTGAAATCGAACGCGTGGTTCGTGAAAACCAATTAACGACCATTGATGATGTTACCGACTACGTCAAAGCCGGCGGCGGTTGCGGCAACTGTCATGAGCGCATCCAGGAAATCATCGACGAAATCCTGGGCAACGAGCGCCCGGTTAAGAAAAAAGTTCCGGTCCTAACCAATTTGCAAAAAATTAAATTGATTGAAGAAAGTATCGAGCGTGAGATCAATCCGACCCTGAAAAAGGATGCCGGCCGACTTGAATTAATCGACGTCGACGGCAATCGGGTCCTGGTGCGTTTGGGCGGCTCCTGTGCAGCATGCGCCAAATCACCGGTTACGCTTAAACATTATGTTGAATCCCGCTTGCGCGAACTGGTATCACCAGAACTCGTCGTCGAGGAGGTACAGTGATGGAAGTGATTTATGTAGATAACAATGCCACGACCATGGTCGCGCCGGAGGTGCTGGATGCCATGATGCCCTATTTCAGCACCAATTACGGCAATCCATCCAGCATGCATTCTTTCGGCGGAAACGTTGCCGGGGCAATTGAAGCCGCCAGAGAAAATGTGGCACATCTGATTGGCGCCGCGCCTGCGGAAATTGTTTTCACCAGCTGCGGAACGGAAAGTGACGGTACCGCCATACGCGCAGCCATCGAATCCTATCCGGATAAAAAGCATCTTGTAACTTCCAGAGTCGAGCACCCGGCGATAAAAAATCTTTATGAATCCCTGTCAAAAAAGGGATACCGGGCCACATTTGTTCCGGTTGACCATAGCGGCAGACTCGATATCGACTATCTATATGATAGCCTGAGCGATGATACGGCAATTGTCAGCCTCATGTGGGGCAACAATGAAACCGGGGTAATTTTTCCAATCGAAGAAATCTCCCAGGAGATCAAAAGTCGCGGGATCATATTTCATACCGATGCCGTTCAGGCCGTGGGCAAAATCCCCATCAACATCGGCGAGACCGGCGTGGATATGCTCTCGCTTTCCGGCCACAAGTTTCATTCGCCCAAGGGAATCGGTGCGCTGTATATCCGCAAAGGCACCAAATTTTCACCGTTTATGATCGGCGGCCACCAGGAAAAGGGCCGCCGCGGCGGTACTGAAAATACAGCATCGATTGTCGGCCTGGGCAAAGCCGCCGAGTTGGCAGCTGCACATCTTGCGGAAAATGGTTATGAGCGCATCAGCCGGCTGCGGGACAGACTCGAGCAAACCCTGCTGGAAAAGGTTTCCAATGCTTTGATCAATGGCGATCCGGCCAAGCGCTTGCCGAATACCACCAGCGTGGCCTTCGAATACGTTGAAGGCGAAGCGATCCTGTTAATGATGAATGAATATGGTATCTGTGCATCTTCGGGTTCCGCCTGTACCAGCGGCTCGCTGGAACCCTCCCATGTTTTACGTGCCATGGGAGTACCCTTTACCGCAGCCCACGGTTCTATCCGCTTTAGTCTCAGCCGTTATAGTACTGAAGATGAAATGGATGTGATTCTGGAAAAATTGCCGCCCATCATTGAACGCTTAAGGGAGCTGTCGCCGTTCTGGAAGCAGGCCGTGGAAGGATAGCGTCGCTGGGTATTGGAGGTTGGATATTGGGTATTGGGTATTGATCTTTAAGATTACCGGTAATTTTAAATTAGCAGGCAGGATTTACAGGATCATTTTTTTCTTTGATGTAATTTTATTTTTGAGCCACTCAATCCAGGGCGCGAAGCCTTCCTCGGTTTTGGATGAAATTTCAAAAACCGGCATCTGCGGATGAACCTGATGGATGTAAGAGACAGCTTTTTCTTTGTCGAAATCCAGATAGGGCAGCAAATCAATCTTATTTAAGAGCGCCACCTCACATTCCCGAAACATCAGCGGGTATTTTACCGGCTTATCCTCTCCCTCGGTCACACTTAATACCACCACGCGTGAATCCTCGCCAATATCGAACTCGGCCGGGCATACCAGATTTCCCACGTTTTCAATAACCAAAAAGTCGATATCATCAAGATCCAGGCTGCCGGCGGCTTTTTCAATGACGTGGGCAACCAGGTGACAATCACCGCCAAATTCATCGGTATTAATCTGTACGACCGGTGCTCCGGTTTTCGCCAGCCGGTCGGCATCGTGGGTGGTGCAGATATCGCCGACGATCACCGCACTTTTTATTTCCGGCATAATTTGAGCCAGGGTTTTCTCCAGGGTGGTGGTTTTCCCGGATCCCGGAGAACTCATTACATTGAGCACAAAGAGGCCCTTTTCCGCAAAGCGTTCGCGGTTTTCTGCGGCCATCTTATCGTTTACATCCAAAACGCGGCGGATGACTTTTATCTCCCGGGTCCCGCTTTTTTGGGTGCTGACATCGGCGGAAGAATTTTTTGAATGTGAGTGCCGGGGTTTGTGAAAATCTTTATGGTGATAATAGCGTTTGTTTTTAAATGCATCACCCGGAATCATTTTTGACCTCTTCGACAACCTCTATAGATTCGATATCGAGTTCACGGCCGGAAAGAATTTCCAATGAGCCGCTTTCACATGTTTTGCAAATAAAAACGGGCTCATCAATTGTCCATTGCGCGTTGCAGTCTTTACATCTTGCCACCACCGGCATCTCTTCGACGGCCAGCTTGGCACCCGCAAGCGGCGTGTCTTTGATGGCGACATCGAAGCAGAACCGGAGGCTTTCGGGCACAATCGCGGCCAATTTGCCAATTTTCAGATTTATCTGCGCAACCCGGGCATTGCCCAAATCCGCCGGCAGTGAGCCAGTGGCAATTTCGATAATCTGCAGTGCAATACCCATTTCGTGCATACTGTTTCCTACCCGCGGTCACATGTAAAAAATTATTTGTTGTTATACCAGAAAATCAATGCATTCACATATTCGAAAAATAAATCCGAAGCACGAAACAAATTCGAATGCAGAAAATTCTAAATTCTAAACAACCCCTCTTTATGGAAGCAGTTGTTTCTGTCATTCGAATTTAGAATTTGTTTCGGCCAATTTTATTAAATCAGGCGATATTCGGATTTCGAATTTTAATAGACCAAACTAATAAGTTTCTGTCAATCGCAAGTGCCAAAATTGGTTATGTAAAGATTTCCGAACAGAATTCGCCCAGGGTTCCCAGGTCCTCACACACATGAACCCCATTGGCTTTCATGGCTTCAATTTTGGCCTGGGCCGTTCCGCTGCTGCCGGATATTATGGCTCCGGCATGCCCCATCCGTCTGCCGGGGGGTGCCGTTAATCCGCAAATAAAGCCCACAACCGGAATAGACATCTTGCGGGAAATAAAATCCGAAGCGTCTTCTTCCGCCGTCCCGCCGATTTCACCAACCATTACCACACCTTTGGTGGCGGCATCCTGCTCAAAGGCTTCCAGACAATCAATAAAGCTCGTGCCGTTGACCGGATCGCCCCCGATGCCGATGCAGGTCGTCTGCCCGATGCCCTGCAGGGTCAGCTGATGAACCACTTCGTAGGTCAGGGTCCCGGACCTTGAGACCACTCCGATGGGGCCGCCCGGTTTGTGGATGGGCCCCGGCATAATCCCAATTTTGGCCTCGCCCGGTGTTATGATTCCCGGGCAATTGGGGCCGATCATGCGGGTGGGTTTATCCCGTAGATAATTTTTAACCTTCATCATATCCAGCACTGGAATCCCCTCGGTAATCACGACCACCAGATCCAGTCCCGCATCAGAAGCCTCCATGATTGCATCGGCGGCAAAAGCCGGGGGTACAAAGATCAGGCTGCAATTTGCACCCGTATCCTCGACGGCGTCTGGCACGGTATTAAATACCGGAACATCATCCATTTTTTGTCCGGCTTTGCCAGGCGTCACACCGGCGACAATCTTTGTGCCGTAATCAAGGCAATGCCGTGTATGAAATTGCCCTTCTCTGCCGGTTATCCCCTGAACCACAACCCGGGTGTCCTTATCTGCAAAAATGCTCACAATGAACTCCTACACCATTGATTTCTGATTATTGAACCACTTCGGCAATCTTTTGAGCGGCATCTTTTAGATCGGCAGCGGTGATCAGGTTCAGACCGGACTCAGCCAGAATTTTTCGCCCGGCTTCCACATTGGTCCCTTCCATTCGCACGACCACCGGAACCTTTATTCCGGTCTTTTTGGCGGCTTCTACCACACCGTTGGCCAGAACATCACAGCGTAAAATCCCACCAAATATATTGATCAAAATGCCTTTTACATTTTTATCACTTAAAATGATCCGAAACCCGTTTTCGACCATTTCGGCACTGGCGCCGCCGCCCACATCCAAAAAATTAGCCGGCTCTGCACCGGCTTGTTTGATAATATCCATGGTGGCCATCGCCAGCCCGGCCCCATTGACCATATTGCCCACGTTACCGTCCAGGTTGATGTAGTTGAGGTTGAATTTGGAGGCTTCGACCTCAAGCGGGTCTTCCTCATCAAGATCCCGGTACTCATGAATGTCCGGATGCCTGAAAAGGGCGTTATCATCGAAATTCATTTTGGCATCCAGCGCTATCACGGCTTCCTCAGCCGTAATCACCAACGGATTGATTTCAGCCAGCGAACAATCATAATCAACAAAAAGCCGGTAAAGATTTTTTAGCATGGCCACAAACGGTTTCATGACAGCCGGACTCAGATTCAAACCAAAAGCCACCGCGCGGCAATGATAGGGCTGAATGCCCAGCAACGGATTAATGAAAACCTTAATAATTCGTTCCGGCGTTTTAGCAGCTACCGCTTCAATGTCCATACCGCCCGCTTCACTGGCCATGACCACAATCTGGGCCGAAGCTCGGTCAGGAATAATGCTCAAATAAAGCTCTTTTTCGATATTCAGGCCCTGTTCGACCAAAACTTTCTTAACCAACCTGCCTTCCTTACCGGTCTGGTGGGTCACCAGGTTCATTCCGATAATTTCCCGGGCCACGCTTTGGACCTCGTCAGCCGATTGGGCGAGTTTAACGCCGCCGCCTTTGCCGCGGCCTCCGGCATGAATCTGGGCCTTGACAACTACCGGATAGCCCGCCAATTTCTTTGCGACGGCAACGGCTTCATCCGCAGTAAGAGCAACCCCGCCTTCCGGCACGGCAACGCTGTATTTTTTTAACAATTCTTTGGCCTGATATTCGTGGATCTTCATGGTCGTAATACTCCCTTAACAGAAGTCAGAGGACAGAAAACAGAAGACAGATGAAAACCGGAGCGTCGGGCGGCCCTCTGCGGCCGCCAGAAACCACAAGCCAGTACCTACCCCTATTTTGAATTTCGAATATCGAACAAGGAATTTCGAATGATGAAGTTTTCTTTTCCTTCGATATTCAACATTCTAGATTCGATATTCTGCGGTTCTCTGTTTTTGACATCTGTCCTTTGTCTACTGTCATCTGTTTTCTGTGCTCTGTCCTCTGTATCTTCCTGACACCCTTAGCCTATCACACAGAGCACATCCCCCTTCGCCACCGAATCGCCGCTGCTGAAGTTAATGCTCTTAATGGTTCCGCCCGCGGGGGCCGGCAGTGCATTTTCCATCTTCATGGCTTCCAGGATAACCACGGTTTCTCCATGGCTGACGGAATCGCCGACTTTTTTCTCATAGCTGACAATCATGCCGGGCATGGGTGCGCTCAGCGGAGTCCCGTCTGCGTCAGCACCAGCTGCCGAATCAGGTTCGGGTTGCCTTTCTTCGGTCTTGGCTGTTTCCGGCTTCTTAACCGCGGGCGCGGCAGCCGCAGGTGCCGCCCCGGCGGGTTGGGTCATGGCCGGCATTTGGGGTCCCATCTGCATGGGTTGGACATAGCTGATCACCGGTGAACCGCCGACTTCATCAACCGCAACCTCAAAATATTCGTCATCCACAAACACATTAAACGTCCGTGTATTCTCGCTTTTGTCCGGGGACTCCTTATCCGTCCTTTCGATCAGTTGGCCGGCTTTGGCCTTTTGAAGGAGTTCCTGCTCAGCCAGGGCGGCTTCCAGCGTTCTGGGTTTGACATCATCCGGCGGTTGTTCTTTGCCGTATTTCCATTTTAAAAACCGTTTGCCGGTGACCGGATACAGGGCATAAATCAGCGTATCATCCAGATCAACGGCAAGGTCGCCGATCTCTTTTTTGGCCTTATCCAGCTCGGGCTCCAAAACTTCTGCCGGTCGACAGTCAATCGGCTTCTCTCCGCGTTCATAACCTTTAAGGGCTTTCTTTTGGATCTTCGGATCTATCGGAACCGCGGTTTTGCCGTATAAACCGTAGCACAAATCTTTTACCTGACCGGTAATCATTTTATAACGCTCTTTTTCATCGTCAAAAAGAACGTTATTGACCGTTTGGATACCCACAATCTGGCTGGTGGGGGTAACCAGTGGAATTTGCCCCAATTCCTTTCTGACCCGCGGCAGCTCGGCATATACCTGATCAATCTTATCCAGGGCATCCATTTCTCTTAACTGATTAACCAGGTTGGAAAGCATCCCGCCCGGGGTTTGGTGCAGCAACACGTTGATGTCGATGATGGACATCTTCGTATCATCCAGTAAGTGCCTGTATTTCGGAAGAATCTCTTTTTCAAAAACCTCATTTATTTTGGCCAGCAGGCGAATATCAAAGCCGGTGTCGCGGTTGGTCCCCAGCAGGGTCATCACCAGCGGTTCAATGGCTGCATGAGCGGTGCGATAAGCGTATGGTGACATGCAGGTGTCAATGATATCCACTCCGGCCTCGATGGCCTTCAGGTGGGTCATCGGCGACATGCCTGACGTAAAATGGCTGTGCAGGTGAATCGGCGGTTTGACGGTCGCCTTCAGCTCTTTGATCAGATTATAGGCATCATAAGGCGCCAGCAGCCCCGCCATGTCTTTAACGCAGATGCTGTCGGCTCCCATATTTTCAAGATCTTTGGCCTTGTCGACGTAATAGTCGATGTTGTAAACCTCTCCGCCCATCCGCGGCTCGGTCATCGAGTAGCACATGCAGCCCTGGAAATGTTTGCCGAACTCTTTAATTACCGGGACGACGGTCTCAAAGTTACGGTAATCATTGAGCGCATCAAATGTTCTGAATATGTCCATCCCATTCTCACAGGATCTTTCGACAAACGCCTTGGCAACATCATCGGCATAGTTGCGATACCCCACCAGGTTCTGGGCCCGCAGCAGCATCGAAAACGGAGTCTTTTTAATGTAACGCTTCAAGGTGCGAATGCGTTCCCAGGGGTCCTCATTTAAAAATCGGTGCATGGTGTCAAAAGTCGCCCCGCCCCAAACTTCCAGGGCCCAGTAGCCGACGTCGTCCATCATCTCAGCCACCGGAATCATATCTTCGGTGCGGCCCCGTGTGGCAAACAAGGATTGATGTCCGTCGCGAAGGCTTAAGTCCTCCACCTTGACAGGATTCTCCGCCCTGGGCCGATCTTTGTCATAATTCATTTTCGTCATTTTTACTTGAATGTCTTCGCTCATTTTTTTGTTACTCCTCTTAAATCATTTCGTGTTTCGGTTTTAGTATTTAGTATTTTGCGTTTTTGATGACCTGTTTGATTTTTTTGGAATCTTCATACAGCCCCAACACAAAACACCCAAACACAAAACACCGATTATCGTCTGCAAAACGTTCTTAGCTGCATCAAAGTGCGAATCTGCATTTGCGCCTGTCTGCCGTTCAGGGCCCAGGGATTCATAACCGGCCCGGGTGCCTGCGAAGCCAGCGGCATCGCCGGTCCTGCAGCCTGGGCCTGCATAGCAGACTGCATTGCGATGGCTTCCTCTTCAGCTTTGATATATAGCAAGACTGCCGAAATTGCGGCAGTGGCTTTCTTGACATCTCCCATTGGGTCACCATTAATTTGGGTTTTATTGGTTCTATTGGTTGAATTGGTTTCATTGGTTATACAAAGATTGTTGCGCTCCCGCAAAAACAAATAAAACCAAGATAACTCATTTAACCATTTTTACATCGGAATATTTCCATGCTTTTTAGGCGGCCGGGTCTCACGTTTGCTGCACATTACCTCCAGGGCGTCGATCAGGCGTGGTCGGGTCTCACTGGGTTCGATGACGGCATCGATATATCCCCGGCTGGCCGCCTGGTAGGGATTTGAAAATAACGCATCATATTCTTTGATCTTTTGTTCCCGCTTTGCGGCCGGATCCTCGGCTGAGTTAATTTCCTTGCGATGGATAATATTGGCGGCGCCGGCAGCGCCCATGACTGCAATTTCAGCGGAGGGCCAGGCAAATGCCATATCGGCACCCAGATCTTTGGAGCACATCGCCAGATATGAACCCCCGTAATCCTTACGGGTGACGAGCAACAGTTTCGGTACGGTGGCTTCCGAATAGCACCACAAAAGTTTGGCCCCGTGCCGGATGATCCCGCCCCATTCCTGCTGGCTGCCGGGCAGGTATCCCGGCACATCAGCAATGGTTAACATGGGTATGTTAAATGCGTCGCAAAATCGAATAAAGCGTGTGGCTTTATCCGAGGCGTCAATATCCAGGCAGCCGGCCAGCACTTTAGGCTGATTGGCGATAATGCCGATGGTCCTGCCGTTTAAGCGCGCAAAACAAACCACCATATTGCGCGCATAATACTGATGAGGTTCAAAGATCTCACCATTATCGACAATACTGCTAATGACCTCTTTCATGTCATAGGATTTGCTGGGACTGTCCGGAACAATCAAATTTAAAGCCGGATCGGTCCGTCTGGGATCATCACCCGTATCGATGCGGGGCGGATCTTCCATATTGTTAGACGGCAGATAGGAAAGCAGTTTTTTGATCCGGTCGATGGCATCTTGATCACTTTCACAGGCAAACTGCGCTACCCCGCTTTTTTCATTATGGGTTTTGGCGCCACCCAGCTCCTCAAAGGTAATCTCCTCACCGGTGACGGCTTTAATAACCTCTGGTCCGGTGATAAACATATAGCTGCTACCCTTGACCATAAAAACCCAGTCGGTCATGGCCGGCGAATAGACGGCACCTCCGGCAGTCGGCCCCATAATAGCCGAAATCTGGGGGATGACACCCGAGGCGGCCGAATTGCGGAAAAAAATCTGCCCGTAACCGGAAAGCGCATCGACACCTTCCTGAATACGGGCACCACCGGAATCGTTTATGCCGACAAACGGCACACCGGCCTTCAGGGCCAGATCCATGACTTTGCAGATCTTCTTGGAATGCATCTCCCCCAGGCTGCCGGCTCTGGCCGTAAAATCCTGGGAATAAGCAAACACCGGTCGACCACTGACCAGCCCGTGGCCGGTGATGACCCCATCTGAGGGGATGTCGATATTTTGCATGCCAAAATTCACGCAGCGGTGGCTGACAAACATATCGATCTCACGAAACGTGCCTTCATCAAATAATAAATTTAGCCGTTCCCGGGCTGTGAGCTTGTTCTTCTCATGCTGATTGGCGACGGCTTTTTCACCACCCATTTGAAGGGTTTTGGTCTCACGATCTCTAAACGCTTTAATTTTATCTTTGACGACACCCATTATTGATATCCTTTCATTCCCCAATACGTGCTGTTTAGCTTATTTCTCCACTTAGGTGGCAGGATGGCTGGACCGTTTCCGTTTTACAGCTACCAATTTGCGGGCAAATTTCGAGGCACTTTCGGCAAAATTTGGTCAAACCCTCATTTAAAAGATAAAAGGTTCAATTTTCTAGACCGAGCGATTATTGTCAAGAAAAAAAAGCAATTTATCCGCCGCAAGCGTCGGTGAAGTTTCCCCTTTTTCGACTGCGCGGGCAATTCGACGAAGTCGTTTTTTGATTTCAGGGTTGGTATCAAACCTTTCCCGAAGTCCTTCTTCGACCAGTGACCACAACCATTCCAGCGCCTGTTTTTGGCGCTTTTGTTCCAGTTCACCGCTGGCGGCAAATTTTTGATGGTATTTTATAACCGTCTGCCAGATTTCAACAATGCCGATCATCTCCAGAGCACTGCAGGTCAGTACCGGTGGATCCCAGTTTGGCGATGTGGGCTGCAGCATATGCAAGGTGGTTTCATATATTTTCGCTGCTTTTTTGGCTTTTTCAATGTTGTCGCCATCGGCCTTGGTAATGGCAATTGCATCGGCCAGCTCCAATACGCCGCGTTTGATTCCCTGAAGTTCGTCTCCGGCACCGGAGAGCATCAAAACTAGAAAAAAATCGACCATCGACGCCACGGTCGTCTCCGATTGTCCCACGCCCACCGTTTCGACAATGATAACGTCAAAATCGGCTGCCTCGCAAATCAGCATGGTTTCTCTGGTTTTGCGGGCCACACCACCTAAAGTGCCCCCGGAAGGTGATGGTCGAATAAAGGCATTTTCTTCAACCGCAAGCCTTTCCATACGGGTTTTATCGGCCATCACGCTGCCACCGCTTCTGGAACTGCTGGGGTCCACCGCCAAAACCGCCACCCGATGGCCCGTATCCACAAGCGACATGCCGAGACTCTCAATGAAAATGCTTTTGCCAACCCCGGGCACGCCGGTGATGCCGAGACGAACGGCTTTTCCGGTGTGCGGCAGTAGTTGATCAACGATCTTGCGGGCCAGTTCCTGATGATCGGGACGCGAACTTTCGATCAAGGTGATGGTTTTAGAAAGAATTCGTCGATTCTGTGCCCGCACACCCTTTATGTATATTTGAATGTCTTTAGGATCCATGCGCCAATTTTACTTTATTTGTCCTTGATTTGTTCTCATTGTGGTAAAAACAAAATCCGAAATGCGAATATCGAAATGCGAAACAATTTTCTAATTTTCAAAATTCTAATGATCAAAACAACCACAAAAAACAAACCGCTGGATTTTATGCACCAACCTCCCTGGTTTTGAAAATTTGAGAATTCGGATTTCGAATTTATTTCGTGCTTCGAGTTTCGTGTTTCGGATTTAATTAAGAGCTTCTAAATCAATCATAAAATTTAGCCGCCTAACCCATTTCAATATTCCTGCTAACCCTTCTGCTCCAGTGCCTTGAGCACCTTGTTGGCGGATTCGGTCACCGGTGTCCCGGGACCGTAAATACCGACAACACCTGCATTATAAAGAGACTCATAATCAGAAGGCGGAATGATCCCGCCCACAACCACTAAAATGTCCTCACCACCTTCTTTTCTGAGCGCTGCGATCAGCTCCGGGACCAACGTGTTATGACCGGCTGCCAGACTGGATACGCCAACCACATGGACATCATTTTCAACTGCCATGCGGGCAGCCTCCTGGGGTGTCTGAAACATGGGGCTGATATCCACATCAAAGCCCAGATCGGCAAATGCGGTGGCAATTATTTTAACACCACGATCGTGACCATCCTGGCCCATTTTGGTTACCAGGATTCTGGGACGCCGGCCATCGGTTTCCTTAAAACTTTCGGTCCGCTTGCGAATCGATTCAATGATCTCACTATCGCCGTATTCGGAAGCATATACGCCGGATATACACTGGGTTGTGGCCACATAACGTCCAAATGATTTTTCCAGGACATCCGAGATTTCACCCACGGTGGCTCGGGCCCGCACCGCCGGAATACATGCTTCCAACAAATTGCCGTCATTTTCAGCAGCGCCGGCCACGGTTTCCAGCGCTTGCTTGAGCGCTTTGGCATCCCGATTGGCTTTCAGTTCTTTCAATCTGGTGATCTGCTCATCCCGAACGCTGGCCGGAACTTCGAGAATTTCCAGATCAAGCGCTTCTTCAATCTGGTATTTATTGACCCCCACAGTGACATCTTTGCCCTGATCGATCCGCGCCTGCCGGCGGGCGGCGGCCTCTTCAATTCTCATTTTGGGCATCCCGGTTTCAATTGCCTTGGCCATGCCCCCCATATCTTCGACTTCATCGATAATTTTGCCGGCTTCACGAATAATGCCGTCAGTTAAGGATTCAACGTAATAAGAGCCTCCCAATGGATCAACCACATGGCAAATCTGGGATTCTTCCTGAACAACCAGCTGGGTATTGCGGGCAACCCGCGCCGAAAAATCTGTGGGGAGCCCGACGGCTTCGTCAAAGGAGTTGGTATGCAGTGACTGGGTGCCGCCCAAGGCTGCCGACATGCATTCCAGAGTAGTTCGAATAATATTGTTATAGGGATCCTGAGCGGTCAGGCTCCATCCAGACGTCTGGCAATGGGTGCGCAACATGGTTGATCGCGGATCCTTGGGATTGAACTGACTGATGAGTTTATGCCACAGGAACCGCGCCGCCCGCAGCATGGCAATTTCCATGAAAAAATTCATGCCGATTCCAAAGAAAAACGACAGCCGCGGCGCAAAGGTATCAATATCTAGCCCGGCATTAAGGGCCGCCCGAACATACTCCAGCCCGTCAGCCAGGGTAAAGGCCGCCTGCAGTACAGAGTCGGCCCCGGCTTCCATCATATGATAGCCGCTGATACTGATCGAATTATATCGGGGCATATGCGCTGAACAATATCCGATAATATCGGATACAATCCGCATGGAAGGCTCCGGCGGGTAGATGTAAGTATTGCGGGTTAGATATTCCTTTAAAATATCATTTTGGATCGTGCCGGCAAGTTTGTCCCGGCCAATGCCCTGCTCCTCGGCGGCAACAATGTAACCCGCTAAAATCGGCAAAACCGCGCCATTCATGGTCATGGAAACCGTCATCTGATCCAGCGGAATCTGATCAAAAAGAATTTTCATGTCCTCTACGGAATCCACTGCCACACCGGCCTTTCCGATGTCACCGGCCACGCGCGGATGATCGGAGTCGTAACCTCTATGGGTCGCCAGGTCGAAAGCCACTGATAAACCTTTCTGCCCGGCGGCCAGGTTTCTGCGATAAAAGGCATTGGACTCTTTGGCGGTAGAAAAACCGGCATACTGTCGGATCGTCCAGGGCCTTCCGGCATACATGGTCGCTCGGGGACCCCGCACATAGGGTTCCAAACCCGGAAGGGTGTTGAGATGCGCCATGCCCTCAAGGTCGGCAGCCGTATACATCGGCTTAACGGGTATGCCTTCAGCCGTATTCCAGTCCAAGGATTCCAAAGGGTTGCCCCTTAACTCCTTTTCGGCCAGGTCCCTCCATTTTTTTATTTCCACTTGTTTTGCCATCGTCGTCAGCTCCTTTTTAACTTACATTCCCACAAAAGGGATAATTCTAAATTTATCATTACTGCTGAGGTGTCAGGTGATAGTTAAATAGTTGATTAGAACCCATCTCAAAAAACGTCTAAGTGTCCATGGCGGCGTTGCAAACCGATTCAAAATGCTCACATACTTACGTGTATGCTCCGCTTTCGAATCGGTTTGCGCCTTGCCCTGAATCCTAATCCACTTTTTTGAGATGGGTTCTAGTTGAATAGTCGATTCGTCAGAGGATTCAATCCATTTTAAACTATTTGACCATTCAACCAATTAACGAATCAACCTGAATCTCTGAACCCGGAACCTCTGAACCCGGAAGCGACAGATTTACTGTGCCCGGCAACAGGGCTCGACCTGAATTTAATCTCTTTCACACAGCTCGACAAGCACCCCATTGGTAGATTTCGGGTGCAGAAAGGCAATTCTGGCGCCACCGGCTCCGGCCCGCGGCTTTTCATCAATTAAACGGATGCCTTTTTCTTTTAATTCGTTTAAGGCCGCTTCGATGTTTTCCACCCGAAACGCGACGTGTTGAATTCCCTGGCCTTTTTTTTCAATGTACCTGGCAACCGGTCCGTCCGGTGCTGTGGACTCTAATAGTTCCACTTCACTCTCACCAACGGGGAAAAATGCGGTGATGACTTTCTGTTCAACCACGGTTTCAGTCCCCTCGAACTCAAGTCCCAGGGCGTCGGTCCAAAAATTTTTGCCCGCGTCAATGCTTTTTACGGCAATCCCTAAATGGTCTATCTTCAGGATTTTCACTGAGCGCTCCTTTGTTAAATCATTGTAATTTGCCCTTCGACTCGTTCTCCCTCGAGGCTCTCGACGGGTAGAATTCCTCAACTTTAGGCACTTTAGCTCATTTTAGGCATTTTAGGCACTTCTAACTTTAGAGCACCACTGGAGCTTATTTCCTCCGTCTTCCAAGATGAAATGCCAATTTTGAGATAGCTTCTAGGGTGCCGATTCCACGGAAACTACTTCCGGAATTTCTTTCTTCAGCATTTTTTCGATTCCGTTTTTCAAGGTCATCTGCGACATGGGGCACCCCGCACAGGCGCCCTGTAACCGGACAGTGACAATCCCTTCCTGGACGTCGACAAGTTCCACATCGCCCCCATCGGCCTGGAGCATGGGCCTGATTTTATTAATGGCCTCCTCAACTTTTTCTCTCATGATAAAATCTCCTTTTGATTAGGTGTTACGGTTTCTATAAAAATTCTTTCGAAAAGATTCAAATTCATCCGCAACAATCGCCTCCCGCACCTGTTTCATTAAATTCAGAAAAAAATGAACATTGTGCAGGGTATTTAACCGATAGGCCAGAAGTTCTTTGGCCATGTAAAGATGGCGTAAATAGGCCCTGGAATAATTCTGACATGTGTAACACAGACAACCGGGCTCCAGAGGATTCGTATCGTGCCTGTATCTGGCGTTGCTAATGTTCAGTGTGCCTTGCCGGTTAAAAACTTGTCCGTTGCGGGCATTGCGGGTCGGCAAAACACAATCGAACATATCGGCACCCAACGCCACCAGCTCAATCAGGTTTTCGGGCGTTCCGACACCCATAATATATTTGGGTTTTTCATCCGGGAGTTTCGGCAAGGTAAAATCGGCGATTTCCAGCATGATCTCCACCGGTTCTCCGACACTCAATCCGCCGATCGCAAAGCCGTTAAAGCCGAGGGGAATTAAAGATTCCGCCGATGCTTCGCGCAAATCCTTAAACACCCCACCCTGAACAATGCCAAACAACGCACCGTGGCCATTTGCCATCTCCAGCCAGGCAGTTTTACAGCGTTTCGCCCATTGGCTGGTGGTTTCAAGCGCCTGGCGTGTATGTCGGCGCTCGGCCGGGTATTGAATACATTGATCCAGGCACATGCTGATATCCGCGCCCAGGCAGGCTTGAATTTCAACCGCCTTTTCAGGCGTCAAAAGATGACGGGTTCCATCGATATGGGATTGGAAGGTCACACCTTCTTCGGAAATTTTAGCCAACCCGGCCAGCGAAAAAATCTGAAACCCGCCACTGTCCGTCAGAATCGGACCGCTCCAGTTTATAAACTCATGCAGGCCGTCAAATCGATCAATGACATCACAGCCGGGTCTGAGATAGAGATGGTAGGTATTGCCGAGAATGATCTGAGCCCCGGCCGACCATAGCTCCTCGGGCGTCAGTGATTTCACCGTTCCCTGGGTTCCCACCGGCATAAAGATCGGGGTCTCCACTTTCCCGTGGGCGGTCTGAATGATACCGGCTCTGGCGCGGGTGGTCTTAGATTCGGCAATAACCTTAAAATCAAACATGGCAATTAAGTTAAACTGTTTATAACAACAAATGAGCTTAAATTAAAAATGATCTAAAATGCCTAAAGTTCAGGAATTCTACCCGTCGAGAGCCTCAGGGTCTAACGACAGGGTCTAACGACAGGGTCTAACGACAGGGTCGAACGATCATTTTAAAAAAAGATGGTGCGCAGCGACACCATAACTTTAGGCACTTTAGCTCATTTTAGGCATTTTAGGCACTTCTAACTTTAGAGCACCTTTAAAACTTTTTATCTCTGTCTTCGAAGATAAACCGCAATTTTTGAGATAGCTCAACTAAACGATTAACATCGCATCCCCATAGCTATAAAACCTGTACTTTCGTTTTATGGCCTCTTGATAGGCATGCAGGACATTTTCCCGTCCGGCAAAGGCTGAAACCAGCATTAACAGCGTCGATTGGGGAAGATGAAAATTGGTAATCATCGCATCAACAGCCTTAAACCGGTAACCTGGATGGATAAACAAATCACAGCAACCGTTTCCAGCCTGCACATGCCCACTGGAAGCAGAAGCATATTCCAGAGTGCGCACGCAAGTGGTCCCAACCGCTACCACTCGATGTCCTGCGGCCCGGGCTGAATTAATCTTATGGGCTGCTTGCCCGGGAATCGAATACGCTTCGGAATGCATCCGATGGGACCGTATATCTTGCGCCCGTACCGGTAAAAAGGTCCCATAACCCACGTGCAGCGTAATCGAAACAATGGCAATTCCTCTGGCTTTCAGTCTTTCAAGAAGTTCGGATGTAAAATGCAACCCGGCGGTAGGAGCGGCAATGGCACCTTTTTCAGACGCATAAACGGTTTGGTAGGCGGTCCGATCATCACATGGCGGCTCCAACTCCGGGCTGCGCCTTATATAGGGCGGAAGGGGCACTTTTCCAATGCGGTCAAGCAGGGTTTCAAAATCGCCTTCGGTGTAAAACCTGATCAAATACGTTCCCTTGCGGCGCTCGATCACGTTGGCCGTCAGCCCCTCATCAAAATAAAATGAACTGCCTGTTTTTGGCGGTTTGGCAGCCTTAACCAGGCATTCGTAAACCCGGTCTTCTTTTATCGTCCGGGGCTTAGAGTTGCCGTTAAAACCGTATATGAGAACTTCGACCTTTCCGCCGGTATCTTTTTTGCCCAGCAGGCGTCCCGGAATAACCGCTGTGTTATTGACCACCAGCACATCACCCGGGTTTAAAAAATTACCCAGGGCCTTAAAGCGATGATGAGACAATTTTTCGGTCTTGCGGTCCAGGACCAGAAGATTTGATTGATCCCTCCGCTCAGCGGGTTTCTGGGCAATTAGCTCCACCGGGAGCCGGTAATTATAGTCGGATAGAGCGTACATAGTTATTGTTCGATTAGAAGTGGTTCCAAAATCCCATCTGAGGCCCAATGGCTGCGTTGCAGGCCTCCGATAAATGCTCACATACCCATGTATGCTGCGCGTTATCGATCGGCCTGCGCCTTGCCCTTGAACCTGATCTGAGGCTTTGAAACCACTTCTTGTTGGATTCGTTCGATTGGTCAAATTAGTTTTCAAATGAATATTAACCAATCAAACAAATTCAACCAATAAAACCAATCTAACGGTTTGTTATAGGTAAAAATCTCAAATCTAATTACATTCGTCCAAAGTACACCAGGAACAAACCCAAAATCATCAGCACCAAACCAAATCTTCTCAAAGAGCTCTCCGGGGAATTGATGATTTTTTTAACCCAGGCCTTCATTTTACCTGGAAAAGCAAAATAAGGCAGCCCTTCAATGATCATCACCATCCCGATTACGCATAAAAAAAATTCCATTGGCTGTTAGATCCCGGTCTCCGATAAATATGTTGAACGCCGTAGCGATTGTCGAATTTTTAACGGTAAGAATAAGCGTTTTTCGATAATCTTATAATCTAATAATCTTACAACCTTTTTAAATGATTAAACTAATATTTATAATCCGCTAGCATATATTTTGTCAAAACAAATTGGAATGAGATTTCAGATATCGCATTGTTGCATCTTGCGAATTTCTGCTTGTCAAAGGGGCAACTTTAATAGTAATACTAACGGACTTAACATTTGTAAAAAATCCGCTTTCAACGCCTCTATATGATCCATTAATCCGGGGTAAAGGAACTTTGAAATGAAAAAAGCTGAAATACCCGTCGTCAAGCGATCGCTTTTTTCCTGGGTATTTGCCGGCAATGTCAAACTTCAAGTCATGCTTTTGGCTATCATTGTCGTGATGGTTTTTGCCAGGGTTGTGCCCCTGGAAATGCAAAAGCGTATTGTTAATGAAGCCATTAATTTAAGAAACATCGATTTGCTGTTGCGGTATTGCGGCATTTATCTGACCGCCGTTATTTTTTTCAGTGCGCTTAAATACCTGACAAACGTTTTACAAACCCTGATTACGCAGCGCACCACGGCCAGGATGCGTAAAGAACTATATCACCACATTCTGACCCTGCCATTGGGCTTTTTCAGAAACACGCAACCGGGGTCGGTGGTCAATTCATTGGTCTCGGAACTGACAATGCCGGGCAATTTCGCGGGCCTGGCCGTCACGGCACCGGTTACCAATATATTAACACTGCTGGCATTTGCTGTTTACCTTTTTTTTCTGAATCCGCTGCTGGCGGCCGTATCATTGAGCATCTACCCCGTCGTCGTTTTCCTGGTCCCGGTGCTCCAAAAGGGTGTCAACCGGGCCAACAAAAAGCGGGTCGATGCCGCCCGGCAATTATCCAGCCGGATCGCCGAATCCATTACGGGCATTCACGAGATCCACGGCAATGGTGCCTACAGCATCGAAAATCGAAAATATGACGGCATGGTGGATCGACTGCTGAAAATAAGAATCGTCTGGAGTCTTTACCGATTCGCCGTCAAAACATCCAACAGTTTTTTTGTCAGCCTGGGGCCTTTTATCGTGTTCATTCTGGGAGGCTATCTGACCATAAAAGGCCAGTTGGAGCTGGGCGCGCTGGTGGCATTTTTGTCCGCCCAGGAAAAACTGTATGACCCCTGGAAGGAATTGATTGAATTTTATCAGGTGTATCAGGATGGTTCCGTGACCTATAAGCGCACCATGGAATTTTTCGATTTTATGCCCGAGCATGCCATGGAACCCGAAGATCGTAAACCTTTTGATTTGGATGGCAGCGTGGAAGTCAAAGATATGTCTTTTGTGACGGATAGCGGTATCCGTTTACTTGACGGCATCAATTTATCCTTAAATTCCGGAGAACATCTGGCTCTGGTCGGATTTTCCGGCAGCGGCAAAAGCACCCTGGCCCTTTGCATCGGACAGCTCTATAAGTACACCGGTGGCCACGTTTTAATCGGTGAAAAGGAAGTGGCGGATCTGACCAAAAAAGACATGGTCAATAATCTGGGCTTTGTGGCCCAGAACCCGTTCATCTTTGACGGCACCATTGAAGATAACATCCTTTACGCCTGCCGGGCCAAAGTCGACGGAAACGGCCAGGACCGGGAAGCGCTTCCAAACCTGGATGATATTATTGCGGTGCTTCATCAAACCGGCATATTTGTGGATGTATTGCGATTCGGTCTGAACGCTATTTTGGCCCATGACCAGCAAAAGGATTTGGTCGAAGTTATTATCCGAGTCCGTGATAGCTTTCAGCGCGATTTCGGAGATGAGCTCGCCGATTACGTAGAATTTTTCGATGAAAACCAATACCTTTTTTACTCCAGTGTGGCTGAAAATTTAATTTTCGGCACCCCCAATAAGGATACGTTTAGTGACGCCAATCTGTCAAAAAATGAATATTTTTTAGCCTTTTTAAGCCGGGCGGATTTGACCCGGCCGCTGCTCAGTATGGGAGCCGAATTGGCCAGACAAACCGTGGATATCCTGGGCAACCTCCCGCCCGATGCTATTTTCTTCGAGCAAAGCCCCATCAAACCGGAGGAATTAGATGAATTCAAAGTATTGTCCGAGCGTCTAAAGCGTATGAAACTGCATGAATTAACCGATCCGGATCGCGAAAAGCTACTGGAACTGGCGCTGCGGTTTGTGCCGGGAGATCATAAAATGGTCGCCCTGCCCGGCATATTGGAAGATTTAATTTTAGAAGGCCGGGCCTTGTTCCGCGAAAAGATCTCGGAGGACGACCCCGACGTTGTGACGTTTTATCAACTGTCGGAATATATCCATTCCCAAACGATATTGAACAATATCTTTTTTGGCAAAACCAAGGAAGCCAACCCCGGGGCCCAGGAGAAGATCTATCAAAGCATTATACAGCTTTTGATCGAAGAGGATCTTCTGGAGACCATCATCGAAATCGGCATGTATTTCCAGGTGGGCAGCAAGGGCGACAAATTGTCCGGCGGACAACGACAGAAACTGGCGATTGCCCGCGCATTCCTGAAAAATCCAAAAATCTTGATTATGGACGAAGCGACCTCAGCACTCGACAACACGTCACAAGCCCGCATTCAAAATCTGCTCGAAACACGCTGGAAGAAAAAAAGCACCGTGATATCAGTCGTTCACCGCCTCGATACCATTAAAAACTATGACCGCGTGGCCGTCATGAAAGCCGGCAAGATCCTTGAAATGGGAACCTATGACGAACTGATGGCCCGGAAAGGACAATTATATGAACTCGTCGGAAAAAAATAGCACCGGCCCGTCCAGCGAGTTGGAAGAGAACCTGGAGATTTTAAGACAGACCTATTTTTTCTCCGGGCTGCCTCTTGAAACCCTGAAGGTCTTTGCTTATCTTTGCACGAGGGTAAGATTTAAGGAGGGCGAATATATCTTTAATCAGAATGAAGACGATGGTCGCGCGTTTTACATCATCAGCGGAAAAGCCCGCCTGGAACGCGCAGACAACGGCAGCTTTAAAGAAATTAGAGATTGCAATGCCGGTGAATTTCTGGGCGGTCTGACATTGCTCGGAGAAACCCGCCGGCTTTTTTCACTCAAGGCGGTAGAAGATACCGTCTGTCTGATACTGAACCGGGAAAAATTTTCAAAAGCCTTGGAACAGTTTCCGGCGATCATGCCTCGAATTTTCAAAGCGGTGGCCAAAAATGTCGATGCCTGGGAAGAACGATTCTTAGCCGACCGCGCCGATATGTGCGGGGAATGTATGGTTAATTTGGGCGTCAGCCTTATTTGAGCTTTAAATTAAAAAAATCTTTTCAAGAGAGGTTTTTTTAGGATACAATAAAGCCGATACGGGAGCATAGGCCTCAAGGCCTCAAAAATAAAAATTTATGGCAAAACGCAAAGTATCATTTAAACTTAAAAGTAATTTGTCCGAATTGGACGCCTTGTGCCAAAACCTGGAAAAGTTTGGTCAATCCATGGGTCTGTCCAAAAAGTGTGTCTTCGAAGCCAACCTGGCGCTTGATGAACTGTTCACCAATATCATTTCTTACGGGTTTGACGACAAAAATGAACATACCATCAGTATAACGATAGCTCTCCAGAATGATGACCTGGTCGTTCATATTGAAGATGACGGCATCCCGTTTAATCCCACGAATGCGGAAACGCCGGACCTGGAATGCTCCATTGAAGAATGCCGAATCGGAGGTCTGGGTATCCATCTGGCCAAAAATCTTATGGATGAAGTCTGCTACCAACGGTGCAAAGATAAAAATATCTTAACTCTGAAAAAAAATATCAAAGAAACTGAACCTCAAAAGAAGCAAGCAAAAAGTTGACCTTATAGTGGTTGTCAAAAAAGGGAGGACAGTAAATGGAAATTATCGAAGAAAATCAGGGCGGAATAAACATTTATAAACTCAACGGTCGCCTCGATTCCAATACTTCGCAAGGATTTGAGAAAAAAATTTTTCAAGCAATTGATGATGGCTCCAAAAGCATGATCATTGACTTTAAAAATCTTGATTACATTTCAAGCGCCGGCTTACGTGTTATCTTAAAGGCAACCAAGGCGCTCAAACGCGAAGATGGAAAGATCATGTTGTGTGATATGCAGGATTATGTAAAGGAAGTTTTTGAAATCGCAGGATTTGATTCCTTCCTGCCGATTGTCGTCAGCATGGACGAAGCGCTGAACGCGTTTTAACCGCACCGCGGTCTGACAGCCAAAATTAAATAACCTACCCCAAACCGATCAGACCGCGCCTACCGAGTTCCCGTATGAATTGGGTAACTGCCACCTCAGCCTCCCTGAATTGCAATTGATGGGTTTCGGCAAATATTTGAATCAATTGGCGTATCGAGCGCTTGCCATCTATCAAGTCCCAGACCGATGCGCCCAACTTGTCCAGCTCAAGCTGTTTCGTCTGGACGTAATCATCAGGCCCTCCGAACCGTTTGACCACCGTGGCAAAAAACGGTCGTATGGTTACCGGATAGCGAATAATGACCTCACCGCTCTCCAGCCGCTCTGCGACAATCTGGGTACTTATAACCGGTGTGCATTTGAGTGCCTCGGTCCGGCTTATTTGCGGCTTCTTGCGTTTTTTTTCAAATACTCTCATAATGGGCACAAATCCGGTCCAGCAGTTCGGTGTCGAGGGGTTTCTTGCCTTCGGCACGGACGCCAAGGATGCGGTTTTTTTCTTCCAGGTGCCAAAGTCCAAGCCAATAATATGAAGCCTTGTGTTTAAAGCGTCCCAGCCACCGTTGCCAATCCATTTTGGGCGCCAGGCTCCATTCAGCCGTAGCACATCCATTCATGCTCCCGGCAACCGGTTCCGGCTTATTAAAACCGGCAACAATTCTGGCAAGCTGCACCAGATCCTGATCGGCCAGCAAAACAGACGCCAGTGCCCAACGATGCAAACAGATATGCTGGCTGCCGTCTGCAAAATCAAGCTCATATTTGCCGGCTTCAAATCGATGGCGTTTCAGCTGATAGGTTTCGGGGACGATGGCACGAATATCATAAGCGGACCATAAGACCTGGCCGTCCTGGCGGTGATCGCGAAAGGAATCCAAAACTTGCGATGCAACCCGGATATTCTCAACCGATTTCTGCTGAAAAAATTGAATCAGGGTCGCCTTGCGGCAGCTCGGACAAAATAAAATAACACCCTGGCCGTGAGTCGAATTTCCCTGCCAGGAAAACCCGCTGACATTGAAGTTCGTCAGGACCGTTTCCCAATCAGCCGGGATCGGTTCGGCTTTGAAAGTTTTTCTAACCTGTTTTTTTTGGAGGGAAGTTAAACGTTTGAGATGCGCCCGGTGGGAAAAATTTCCTTTAACCTTTGCCCATTTGACCTCCATTACCCGGGCGGTTTCGTCTTCGAGCACAAGATGACGGGCACCGATCTGGGCCAGTTGCCAGTCGGCCGGGGCGCGAAAACGAATTCCATTCCAGGCAACTTCTGTCCAGGCTGCTTCCATTTGATCACTAGACGACTTAACCCATTGACCGGACCGCTAGCGCGGCACGAAAAGATCCCAGCCGGTTGATTCCGGATTTACGGCCTTCCATTCTCGCTGTCGAAGTCTTTCCCGATGGTCGAGTTGCTTGCGTTTGTAACAAAGCGCGTCTTCTTCAATCAGCGTTGTATTTGTAATTTTCACGGCATTGCCCTTTTTTTCCTCTGCATCCATCGAGTTGTGCTGCAGGTTGAGGCTGATGCGCTGGTTCTGCTTATCGATAAAAGACCACTTCCAGGCCTTGGCAATACCAAAGGGATCGCCGCGATACTCATCCGGCTCACCGAAACGCTTTTTGAATCGTTTGAGCAAATTTTCGTAGAATCCCTTGCTGGAATCCGCATATTTGAGTTTGATCCTTGCAATATGACCCGGCTTGGCGCAGGTGCCATAGGCAATGATTCCGCTTTTAAAGCCTTGTGTAAATTTTATCTCAAGCTCCTGGATATTTTCCGAATATCGAACCGGAAGCGCCGTATCCATGATGACCCGGTCCTCATACTCCGCGATGTTGCGGCCCAAAGCAAAACCGCCAACCTGGTGAGGCGCCTCTGCCCGGGTCATGCCGGGGGCCAATAAAAGAAGCAATGCCAAACCGAATACCCACTTGTTTTTCATAACAACCTCTCTTTTTAAACCCGGGTTATCCTACCAAAAAATACCCTGTCTTTTATGGTTCCGATTTATCCATATTAGGTTTTTTTAAGTATTTCAACTAAAATACGAAAACCTATCTCAAACCGCCGGAGGTTGATTAACGCCAGATCGTAAAATTATAAACCTATAAAAATGAGCTAAAATTTAAAATGATCTAAAATGCCTAAAATTGAGGAATTCTAACATTTTAAAAAAACAACGGCGCGCGAGCGACACCATAATTTTAGGCATTTTAGCTCATTTTAGGCATTTTAGGCACTTCTATATTTAAAGAGAATGAATTGAAATCAATCAGGAATTAATAGGCGAGCCGGCCCAGGGATTTGAGTATCAGCGTAACTCCCATCGCAAACATTCCGGTTAGCCCCATGCCGCAAGAAAATCCGGCCAGCAGTACCGGCGCATACTGACGCCACATGGCTCCATAACGTTTCAAGAAAAAGAAACGGCCCAGCAAAGCGCCGGCCACTTCAAGGATGTGCCCGTGGGGCAGCGTCTGGCCCAGCCCGCGCACCATTCCATACACCAGCATGATGGGGAGGCCAAACAAGGTCAATATGGCATAGACGATCACCCCCAAACCCACACCGGCTGCTACATAGATAAAGTTGAGGGCCTGGTAAAAGGCGGCATTGCCCTCCAGGGTGGAGCTTTGCATCAGCAGGGTGTTCAGCGCCTGTAAATGCCAGATTTCCTGGGCAAAAGGATAAGCACTGGAGGGTATCGGGGCCAGGCGCCAGATAAATTGTGAAAAAAGCAGGCTGGCTGTCATGACAATCGGAAACACCACAATTTCGGACTTGATAATTCCGCGTATACTCGTGCCGGTCAACTCGATTTGTCGAAAATTAACGGTCGCTTCGCCATAATTATGAATCGGGATCGGCGCATACCAGATCTCAATGCCCTGATAACCGAAATATTTGGCGCCGGCGATAAAGCTGATTTCTCTGACCAGGGGCAAGCTCACAAACTGCCCGGCAATACCTTCCATCCGGGCGGTAATGTAGGAAACGATCGGTGTGTATATAAACCCGTAGGCGATAAAAAAGATCCAGGGGAAATTGGGGACCAGCCAGAGGCAGAGCAAGACATAGGAAATCGTTGAAAAAACATATATGCCGATCGAAATCCAGAAATTAAAATCCCCGCGGCCGGGAGGCGGCCGAAACAAATCCCGCAAACTGCCTTTTTGAGTCGAGTCGCTTTTACTGAAGGAGCGTGCCACATGCCAAATACCGATGAAGGCAATCGCCAGGCCCAAACCGATGCTAAAACTCATGTAAAAATCAAAATTATTTGCAAATATGGTATCAACGGTTTCCATCCCGGGATGCCAGCGGGTAAGAATTCCGTTTTTGTAAAGAATCGGATTGGCAACTATCGTAATGATGATGCCGATCAGACCTCCGATGACCGCCCAGAAAGGTAGTACCATGCCGAGAAAAACCAGGCCCAGATCCAGCTGAATTCCGGTGGCAACCGCCGGCAGCACGCCTTCGGTGTGAGCGGTCAGATCGATCCAGGGAATCGGAATCAGCCGAATCGGCTCCATCAGAATCAGCCCGGACACCGTCGGCAGAAGCACGTAAATGCTCCCAAAGGCCAAGCCGATAATACTGCCGATTGAAAAAACGCGCCATTTCCAGCTTTTCTCCTTTTCTTCGGTGGATTCAGCCAGGGCCATGGTTCCAAGAGCCGCTACCGGAGCCATGGGGAATGGCAGTTTTTCGACATCGGAGGTAATCCGAAAAAGGGCATACCCCAGACCAAATTGATCGACACGCTGAATAATCTGGGTGCCCACCAGCAACAAAATCGGGATAAGCCAATCCCGGTGTAAAAACGTGCGTTCTACCAGCGAATCTGACGCCGCGGCCGGAGCCACCCAGGTGGGAATGAACTCGACGACCCCCAGCATCCGGGCCGCATCGGACTGCACCAGGTACTGATTCCACAACAGGCCCTGAAAGGGTGTGGCTAAAGCCGCTCCGGCCATATAATACAGCAGAAATATTTCCTGCTGTTTCAATTCACTGTATGACCGCTTCGCCAGTTCAGCAAATAAGATAATGGTTACCCAGCGGGCAGCAGGTCCGATTCCGGTGCCGATGACCAGCTGCAGATACATGCTACCGGGCATCATGAGAAAGCCAATGAAAATCGCCCCGACAACAGTCTTCCAGTCAAAGCCCTCTTCAAAGTGCTCCGGTGTTTTCAACAGGTCGCGATACTCTTGAAGTTCCTTGTCTTCGTACATATTCTTGAGTTCCGGGTTACGGGTTACGAGTTACAGGTCGATAACGATTAGAGTCGAAAAAGATTATATTATCTGGATTGCTTTTATCAAAAATTAGAGCTTAATCCTTTTACCAACACGAAACGCGAGACTCGCAACGCGCAACTCAGTTGGGTAACGCCAAATAACTCGAATATTTAAAAAGCCCGACAATGGCCCATGTGCCGGCCATAAAAAAATCGCCGATGATTAATCCAACAAAAAAATAACGCAGTTTTTTAAACAGCCCGACACCTCCGTAGCGCATACACAATGCGTTACAGGCCCATCCCACAAAAAAGCTGAACCACAGAATCCGCATGGCAGAGCTGTAAGCGGTCAGGTAACCGATCGGATGGATCGGCCACCAGTAAAAGCGATGATAACAGATGACTAAAACCAGCATGACGACAGCGCCTGCAATCGAAAAGATCAGGACCCATTCTCCGGGCTTTATGGGTGATTCAACCAGGCTGTAAATGTTATCATAAACCGCAACCGTGGTACGCGTGGCCCAGTCCAGCTCCAACTCACGAACGCCGAATTTGTGGCAAAGTGCCAGCATGGCCAGCAATGAGATCAACACACCGGCAATTAACGTGATCGCAATGGCTAAAAAAATCAATCGACTGTTACGGGTTTTATCCGTGAGTTTGCGGGCATGCAGTAAGGACGGCATAAGCGATTCCCGCAAATCAACAAACAGTACCTTCTGAATAACAGCGGCGACGAGGATTCCAACGCTTGTTAAAAATTTGGGACCGATAAAAGCCATCAGCCCGTCCATGGGGGCAGCGGTTAACGTAAAATAGGCGAGTCCGCCCTGGCAAATCACCCGCATGGCCACCAGGGTAAACATAAAAAAAGCAAAAACGATCAGAATAGAAAATAAAAATGGAATACCGAAAAAATTGCACCAGATGACAATCCCCAGGCTCCCCAGAACAAATCCCCAGAAAGCAAAGCGCGTGGAGAGCCATTCGGATTCCAAATCCGCTTCCTTTTTAAAACCAATACCCTGACGCACAATATCAATAAAATGAAATCGGGCCAGCCAGGCTAGAAATACAAAAAAAACAATGTAGGCACCAATCATCTGGGTCTCTTCCGGGCGTGAAATGGTCGGACCAAACGTCACACCCATTGCAGCGGCGGGGATATTGAATCCCAAAACGCTGAGCAGGCCAAACAGCAGGGTGCCTAATATGAAAAAGAACCAGAAGGAAAAAGAAATCTGTTTGGAGGTTAAAAAAGCAAAGCCGATAAACGCCGGGTAAATAAAGATTTTTAGTTTAAGAAATCCGGAAAGAAGACCGACTTTTGGAAAATAGGGTCCGGCCAAAATCAGGGTTGGAATCTGAGGGATGGATGGGTAATAAAATCCCAGCCCGTTGAACGTGTGCAGGCAAACCGGGACCATCAGACCTGCGATAAGAAAACGGTTCGCAAAAAACCGACCCAGCCCGGTCTGATCGAGGGCCTCCTCCATCATAAACGGCACCCGCAAGAGCGGAAAGTTCATGCGTTCATTGTATAATGGCTGCTTGCTTAACAGATTAACGATGCAGATCATGACAAAATAGCAAAGCAGGATAAATGCAGTCCAGGTCAGCAACGGGGGCAGCCACGCATCCCATTGAATCTGTTTGAGAACATCGAACCACCCCAGCTGCCGGCCCCCCGAAAGGCCGTTGTATATACTGGCGACGGCCTCTTTGCTCTGGGGATACCAGCTCACTGGAAGAAGCGGGTGCAGCACTTCCGACCAGCGGTTTTCAAGGGTGGCAAAATGAAACGGAGCGGTTAAATTAACAAAAAAGGTCCGCGCCAGACCCGTCCAGGCGACACCGGACAGCAACACCATCAACGCCCAGGACACCAAAAGTTCTTTCCCGGTAATCAGGTTGCGACTCTTGAAAATCATGCGTAGGAAGGCCGTCAGTAGCATCAGCCACACCAGAATGTAAAAGGGCGCCAGGGGAAAATGCCCGCCGCCCAGGGGAGTGGCCTGGCGGTAGGCGTTGTTAAAAGGCGTTATCAGGCAAATCGCCAGCGCAAAAAGCGAGCCCAGCAGGATGGCGCGCAAACGGATTTTCTGGCCGGATTTCTTTTCCCCGTATGTTGTCAGCGATTCTTCATCGGTCGCGGGTTGCTGATTTTCGATCATCTTCTTATCCTTGACACCCTCTCAAATCAATTTTGCGAATTTGATTCGATTCCCATTTCCTTTTCGGCTTCTGTCAACAACCGTTCATAGTGTTCTTTGGTGGGCAGATCAAAGGATCGCCACAATAGCAGCTGTTTACGAACGTTGTGCAAAAATCCTTTATTAATCCGCCGCCAGGCATTGGCTTCACCCGATTCACGAATCAAGCGGATCTTGATTTCAAGAAACCCGGGCTCATCTTCAGCCGGACAAAACTGCAGATCCACGCGCTGGTTGATCCCAAAGTCAAACGGTGCCAGCCAGACACTGGATCGAACCTGAAGACAGGCGTCAAACTCACAGGCTTCCTGGGGGCAGTCATCAGCGTCATCGGAAAGACCGGGAGCCGTCTGGCAGATAAAGCCAAAATCAATTTCACCGGTTGAAAACAAGCCGTGGGATACATCCTGGTGGCTTTGGAAAAATTCCAGCAGGAACCCGCCGATGCTGCGATGTTCGCTATAACTCATATAGAAAGGCAACGTGACTTCCAGGATGTTGCCGTCTGCTTTGGGGAGCGTCCAGGCCCGATTGACATCGGGGATGGCAATTTGTGCGGCCACTTTTGACGGGTAGATAACGGAAACCAGTACAACCATGATCACTAAAATCATGGCGGCCACGCCGGCCCAGGAAGAATAATTAACGGTAATGCCGGCCCACAGCGACGTTTCGGCGAACAGCTTGGCTGACGTCTGCGCCAGAAGATAACCCAGAACCACACTGATGACGGCCATGGCCATGGCTTCAGCGATAAACAAAAACGACACATGCGACGGCGCCAATCCGACCGACGTGTAAATTGCGATTTCGCGCTTGCGTTCATAAACGCTGCCGATCATGGTATTTAAGACAATAAACACCGAGATGATAATGGGAATGATGATATTGGGGACCCCGCTGTAACTCATCGTATCGCTGGCGTGATAAAGATAGGTCCCGTCCGGCTCACCGCTGAACAGCGACAGCCCGAAGCGATCCACCAGGTTCTGTGCCGTTTCCTGGATGGATGTTGGGGAGGCATGCGGCACGATCGCGACGCCTTTCAGATGGCCCCCGGCCGCCAGAAGGCTCCGATAGGGGATGATCATGGTCAAATCACCGGGGATATGCTGATAGCGACTCTGAAATTCGCGCACCTCATCACCGGATTCAAGGGCACTGGCCTCCACCTCGGTCATCGCGGTAGAAACCTCCCTCGGAAATGTGATCGGCGTTAAAGGCTCTCCGTCCAGATCAGGTCGCTGCTGCAGTTTTTCGCCCGCAAAAACCCCGACCACTTCAAACGGCATGCCCCAAACGGACACCGTTGCACCTTCCGGATGCTGAGGGTTGATCCCCAGATTTTTTGCCATGCGCTCGGGCAAAAGGATCGTATCCAGCTCATTTTCCGCCAGCCAGCGCCCGCCGATGAGGATCTCATCAAGTCCTAAAACACGGGGTTCCAGATGGGATAGGCCGACAAGACCCTGGGCCTCAAATGACCGGCCGTTATAATAAACCGGTATCCGGGGAGACCGGGTTTTATCCTGATCTTCCAACCAGACACGCGGAACGCTAATCCCTTTTTGGGCAAAATTGTTGGTGATGAACTCCAACGCCTGCGGGGGCAAATCACGCCAGTTGACATTTTTTAAAAGGAATCCCGTGTAGGGAGCAGTCGGTTCGTACAGTAGCCTGGCATGGTGCCGCATGGACTTGACGGCCGTAAAGCTCATTATCGTAAAAGTTAAAATTATCAGCGTGGCACAGGTCAAGGCGGTTCGCAGGCGGCGGCGTCTTAAATTGCTGACGCCCAGCATGAAAGCGGCAACAAACGCTTTCCAGCGTCCGAGTTCTTCAGACTGAATCACTTTGGCCCGGGTTTGAAGCCGGGTCATCTCGCCTTCAAAACGGAAAAAGAGGATCAGCGTCACCATAAAGGAAAGCCCCATAATGAAAAAGGCCAGAATAACAACCATAGGACTGTAGGCCAGGCGAAATGCCGGATGCACATTGTAAATGAGGGCGATCAGCAAAATGAGAATAATCGAAAAGGCGATGATGCGTTTGTAAATGTTTGCAAACGAGAACAAAAGACGTTCCATACAAAAAGCGAAGGGAACAAAAAGGGCAATATAAAATAACACCCCGTACAGCACATCTTTTTGAGTTTTTTCAATATCATCATAAACACGGCTGGCTAAAGCCCAGGACCGGACGCTGGCCTCCAGGGCTTGATCGTATAATTTATTCTCAAATGCCAGTTGAGCTGCCTTTAAGGCCCCGATTCCCTCTATTTGAAGCTTGCGAATGCGGTCGTTGAAGATTCCGCGTTTTTCAAGATTGGAGATGCGGGGCTCCAGCAACAGCCACATATCCCGGGCCACCCGATATTCAGTTCGATGTATAAAGGGTGTTTTGCCCACCATATATCCGGTTCCGGTGGATTTATCCTCGCTGGCGTTGATCAGAATCAATTTATTTCGCAAGACCGAATCGGACAGGGTTAATTTCAGTGGTGTGCCGGGTTCCAGAAATACCGTCGTAATAATCGAGGCGTTGGAATAATTTGAAATCCAGGTGTCTAGTCTGCTCATAAACCAGCGCATTGGATCGGATTCCCTGCGGCCGTCGATAACTTTGACTTTGCTCAAGTGGCGAAACGTCCGCGGCTCCAACAGATTAAACAGGGTCGTCCCCTGGCTGGCAAACATAATCAGGTTGGTTTCCATTAAGCGACGAAACATTTTTACGCGATAGGCGGCTTTGCCGGTTTTATTTTTATCGATGGTCCAGATAATATCGCCACTTTTCGTGTCAAATTTATAGCCTTCGAAAATGATCTTATGATACGTGTGTTTTGAATCCGCCACACCCCTGAGGTTAAACATACCCAGATGATCAACCATAACGTAAAAACGGGCCGGACCCTGATAGCAAAGCATCACGGTACCGGGTGCCGGCTGGTCGGCAAACAGCTCTCCGTGTCGCAAAAATTTAGCGCTTCCAGCGACGGCGGCATAGCCGAATCTGGGAAAAACATTGTCATGTAGTCTGGGCGCCTGAGCGAGATGCTCAATGAGCTTGGAGATAACCGCACTTTGTTTGAGTGCGAAAACAGCGTCAACATGTTGAGGGGTATCATCCGGTGTACCCCAGCGGGCTCTGGCATCATGGGTGGTCACAAAAGTCAAGCCGTGAATGCCACCTATCGCGGTAAGCTCACCGCCAAGAAAGGGCTGATCAAGAAAATAGCTTTGCCAGGATCGCTTGCGACTGGGTCGCAAGGAATCTTTATACATACCGGCGTATCCCAGGGCGTTTTCAACCCGGGTGGCTCCCTCACGCAGGACTTCGTCCAGTGTGCTATAGATGGCGGTGCGTTTTATGCGCGGCCGGAACGGAAACATCCATCCATAATTGAAAGCACCGAAACCGTCCCCATGGCTGGATAAATGCAGGGATACGGCGACATCCAGATCATAGGCTTTGACCTGACTTCTAAAACTGCGCGCATCACTGATCTCTCTGGAATGTCTGCTCGCATCGGCAAGGATGGCCTTTTGATCCTGAATGGTCTTGGGAATAAATTCTGAAAGGGCCTGGCGGTCTTCAGCCGACAGATCTAAAAAATCACTGCTCCACATCAGGCGTTTTAGCAATAATCTTTCATCGCTCAGTTTTTGAATCTGTTCGGCATCGGCTTGATCTTTCTGCTCAAGGCGCAGACGCATCAATTCGCGGGAGACCCTGTCGGATTCTGTCTTTAAGCGTTCGTCAATTGCTGCTTTTAGTATGCGGGTGGTCTCTGCATCTGCTGATTCACTTTTGGCGGCCGAATCTAGAGATATGTTTTTTAGCAGTTTGATCGTCCGGCGCGTTTCTTTGGCCAGGTTTTTAGATGATTTATTTAAAGCGCGCAAATCTTTGGATCTGGCAGAAATACTCCAGATCATCTCCCGCATACCGGCAAGCGTCTGGGCGTGGCCGCTGCTGGCAACCAGCAGCACGGATCGTTTGGGAGGATGTTCTTTAAGAAATCGGGCCAACTCCAAAAGGGTGGCAATGCTGACGGCTTCATCGGCGCCCGGTGAGAGCCCCGCCACCGTGGCGGTGCTATCGTAAAACGCCTCCACCATTATCAGTCTTTCCTTGAGTTTGGGGTCTGTTCCGTTGACAAAACAGTAAATATTTTCTGAACTTGTAAGTTGCCAGCGGGTCCGGGAAATCAGTCGCACGTCGGCGGCGATCCGGCCATCCGGTGCGTTTTCAAAATCTCCGAAAACTTCTAGGGCCTGCGCCCGTGGAATCCAGAACCGCGGAAACTGCAGCGGCGAAAGCTCGAATTTTTCCTGGAAAAATATCCGGGGAGTGTCCTTGCGGCCAATGTATATCAGCGCCCTGGCACCCAGATTGGCGGCCTGCAGCCAATTTTTGCCGGAATCAAGCTCCATCAGGATAATAGAACCTGCAATCTGTTTGCCATTCAAGCGTTTTAACTCGCCGCTACCGGCATAAATCAACGGCCCGGAGATTCCCGGAGGCGCCACGGTCTGGGGCGTAACCGCATTGCCGGTTAGGGGACGCAGGTCAATTTGGATATTGCGCTTTGGAAGGCTGAGGGTACTTTTTTCATTTCGAATAACCGGCACTGAGAAGCGATAAGATCCCACGTCTTCATAGCCGAGCTGTTGCAGTTGTTCCTTGATATAAACAGCGGCCTCCTGGTTTTCGACGGTTCCGGTGCTGCGATCTGCCAGTGAGGAGAGTTTTCCGATAATATCCGTAAACGAATCGGGAAGGCGCTGTTCGGTAATCTGGGCCGCTGCTGCAGATATCCACAGCAGGTATCCCAACACCGCCAAAGGGATCCAATGCAATTTCCGTCTAACTCTGGCTGCTGGCTGCTGGCCACTGGCTTCTGCCCACTGGCTTCTGGGTACTTGCTTCTGGGTACTTGCAGCTGGCTGCTGGTTACTGACCGCTGGACTTACCAAGCGGGATACGCATGCAATATGTCTTATGATAGGTAGAACCTGCATTTTCTTAATGTATTTAATTGAGCAGTCGGGGATTTTTTCCAGTCATGCCCGCGCAGGCGGGCATCCAGCTTTTTTAGCAGAACGTTTATGGATTCCCGCCTGCGCGGGAATGACAAGTTTTGATTAAAAAACTCCCCGACCCCTGATTTAATTCTAAATATTGCGGTTGCCGATAAATCGGAACCAGCCACCAGATGCCGGTAGCGAGCGGCCAGAAGCCAGCAGCTGAACGCTAGTGCCGCGTATCGATCTTGCCGATCGAGATGGACAGCTCTGCGCGATCTTCGATTTTGTCAACTGTTCCATCCCGGATCCAGACCACCTGATCGGATACATTGAGCATTTTGAAATCATGGGTGGCCGATATGACCGTCACTTTGCGCTCGGCACTCAAACGTTTGAGCAACGCGATGATTTCCTCACCGGTGGTCAGATCAAGGTTTCCGGTGGGCTCGTCGGCAAGGATGATGGCAGGATCATTGGCCAGCGCTCGGGCAATCGCCACTCGCTGCTGTTGCCCGCCGGAAAGCTCAAAGGGTTTATGGCTGTAACGGTCACCCAGGCCCACAAGTTCCAGGAGCTGAATCCCTTTCTCTACCGCAGCATCGTTGTTCATACCGGAAAATATCATCGGAAGCGTAATATTCTCCAAAGCGGTCATCACTTGAATGATATTGAACGTCTGAAATATATAGCCAATTTTGCGGCAACGCAGCCAGGCCAGTTCATAGGCATCCAGTTGAGCGATATCGACTTCATCGATAAACACTTTCCCGGACGAAGGCTTGTCCAGGCCGCCGATCATATTGAATAGCGTACTTTTCCCTGAGCCGGAGGGTCCCATGATGGAGATATAATTCCCGCGCGGGATCTCGAGGTTTACCCCCTGCAGGGCTTTGACTTCCACCTTTCCGAGCTTGAAAGTCTTATAGACATCAGTAACACGAACAATACTGGTCGATTCTGCCATAATAAACTCCTAAAACGCTATGCGTTGTTGGACGATCGCCTCATGCCTAAGTCGGCGAGAGGCTTGAGGATCGCTCAGCGAATAAATTTCGCTTCGCTAAAGGAGCGCTTCGCTCGAGGCTTTTTTTTGCCTCCAACCTAAAGTTCCGAAGGAACGCTCCTCGAGGCTCGAAGAGCCGCTCGCAAAACCCGCAAGGGTTGCTCCTTGTTACTGCTCCACCCGCATGGCCTCGACCGGCTGCATTCTGGCCGCAATAAGTGCAGGATATAAAACACCCAACAAACTTAACAGGCAACCGACACCCAGGGCAATAAAAACGGAAACGATTACACTGATCCATGAAATTGAGGTCATCGCTACAAAACCAAACCGGAATACGCCACCGATCAATGCAAAAACGGCACCGGCCAGGGCACCCGCACCCGCACCGGCCAAACCTTGAATACCGGCTTCAAGAATAAATAGTCTCAAAATAAAACGATCTAGAGCACCTAAGCATTTCATGGTACCGATTTCTCGGAACCGCTCCGTTACGGCCATGAGTTGCGCATTTACAATGCCCACCACGCAGACTAAAAGCGACAGGATGACAATCCAGCGTTGTTTAGGGCTGGCCCCCACATTGGTGTCCTCGGGGCCAAGATCATAACCCGATCGAATAACTGCCTGGCGCAGTTGATGATCCTGGGTGGCCAGCACGCCATTGGCGACATCATTGCTTATTCTTACAAAACTCAAGAAGGAAACCGCAAGAACCAGGCTCATGGTGGTAATCAGAGAACGGAAAAATCGAACCCGGATACTCTTTAGGGAAATCTCAACTGATTTTAAAAAAGGGAGGACGATCTGGCGTTCAACACGCTCGGACTCTTTTTTTTCAGATGGCAGGGTTTGTTGTTTAACCATACTCGAACCCCATAAGTTTGTATCAAAAGGATTAAATAAATAAGGATTAAATAAATAAGGTGTTCCAGTTACAATTTAAAGCGACACGTCCGCGATGACCATCTTTAACCCGTTCGCAGCGGTTTGGCAATGGCGAATTTACCAAATTTCTTGAGGAAGCGTTCACTATCCATGAAGAAATGCGGGTTCATGGCGTATTTTTATCCTCTATCCCCGCATGCCCGTATGGGGTTCCGGAAAAAACGTCCCTAAGGCTCAATTTAATGCTAAAAATTCAAAATTCCTCTACCACAATCGCCCCAGATAGTAAATAGGAATGATTCCTATTCATTATTAGCAGGGTCGGGGAATTTTTCTATCCGCTATTTCCGACAGGCCCGCCCGGGGCTCTGCCGCTACCCATCGCAATAAATTTTTCCCGGGCTTCGGCTGTATATCTAAATTGTCCACCAGAGACGGCTACTTTTTTAGAATTAGGTAAACCCCGTCGCGGACATTCAGCATTACTTTTTCTGCCCGGTCGTCATTTTTGACCTTTTCATTAAAGGCCGCAATTGCTTTGGCGTTCTCATTTGTAATGCGCGCTTTAAAAATCTTGTTTCGCCAAAAAACATTATCAACGAATATAAAGCCCCCGGCGTGCATGATGCGCATGGCTTCGTCAAAGTAGCGACCATAGGAGGGTTTGTCGGCATCAATAAAGACAAAATCTACACTGTTATCCGCAATTCCCCCAAGGGTTTCCATCGCCGGTTTCAATTCCAAACGGATTTTGCTGCCGTGCGGGCTTTTCCTGAAATACCGTAAAGCGATTTCGGCATGCTTCGGGTTGGTTTCGCATGTTATTAATCTTCCGTCTTCGGGCAATGCTTCGGCGATGATCAGCGCCGAATAACCGGTAAAAGTGCCAATTTCAATGGCATTTCTGGCCCCCGAAATTTTCACCAGCATTTGCAACAATTTGCCTTCGACCTTTCCAATGCTCCAGCTTGACACCCCGGTTACTTCTTCGGTTTCATCTATAAGTTCTAGCAGCAACGCTGAAATATCATCGGTATGATCATCGATATATTTTTCAATGAAAGCGCTCAGATCTTTTTCCAAATTGAATCCCCTTTATTCGTTTTTGGTAATATTGTCAGGTCCGGCAACCCATCCATTCAATCAGGTAACGCGCGGTATTCTCGGCGCCATCGAGGTTTAGGGTTACGCCATCGGACGGTCGCGACGCACCCAGCATTTGCTGAATGTGACCACCCAGAGGGATCGGGCTTAAATCTTTGTCCTGCAATATTTTTATCGTTAGATAATTTTTGATTTTTGCGACCCGCAGGGGCTGCTCCCGTTGTCGGAGATAAGGATAAACGATTGCCGGAACCTGCGTAACCAGCAGGTTCATACAGGTGTTGTATCCGGCCAGACTCACGGAAACATCCGCCGCGGCTAAATAGTCCAGAAATCGTTTGGTAAAGCGCCGTACTCGAATCCGTTTGGTCGAATTCGCCGACAATTTCTTGAATTCGCCATCGTCCCTAAAGGGGCCTGTAAACATTTCGAGTCGGATCTGTTGCGAGTTCGCGAGCTGATGCACCGCCGCGATGACATTGCTTAAAAGGGTATAGCCTGATCGGCCACCGCCGGCACTGGCCACAATCAGTTTTTCCTGCGCAGCGATTGCCAGTTCCCGCCGCAGTTTTTTGCCGGCAGCCGGTTTTACTTTTGGGGTTACAAAGCCGCTATAGAAAATCGGTATTCGAATGTCATTAACCCGGCTGAAGGTCTCATCAAGAGGCATTATTTCCGGATCCGAATGAATCAGCAACAGGTCAAAATGGGCATTTAAATGATTTAAGACCCGCTCTTCATAGGCCTTCGGATCCTTTTTTTCCACCAGAATATCACGCAAACTGCAAACGACTTTAATCTTTCCGAACCTGCCCTGCTGAATCGAATCAAGCAAAGGTTGAAGCTCAAATCCGAATATGGTGCGCCCAAACGGATACAGCTCGATGATAAAGAGATCCGGTTTATGCGTTTGGCACAATGAGAATAGCATCTCCTGGCGTTTTCTCTGAATATCTTCAATCGTTTTATCAGGGTCTTCCGGTATTAGGGTGGTAAACTGTTCGTCCATGTGCAGTCCCGGAAGGCGCACAAGCGTGACATGCCCGGGAAGTTCAATGTCGACTTCCCGGCCCCCGACCACCAGAATCACTTCATGATCCGAAAGGGCCCGCGCCACTTCAATACTGCGAAACAAGTGCCCCATCCCCCAGACGTATTGGCAGTAAAAGATTATTTTCATTGTTTCAATAAGCTAAACCAGGTCTTTAAAGTTAACCAGACGAATATGCTTACATCCTTTTAACGTCTTTAATAGAATCTCAAGAAAACCAAAGGCGACCGCATTCATCTTCTGGTGGTGAAGCATAATCCCGCATCGGCCTGAGGATATATCTTTTCCTAACACTTTAAAAAGACGATCCCATCCTGAAACCGGATCCTTGTCTTTACGGGTGTGCAGGTCAACATCGACGCAAAGATCGGGCAATTTTTCCGGAGGTGCAGGTAAGGCGCCCCAGTTCCGGGAGACCGCGAGATAGCGGCATTCCTTGAGAAGCACTAAGGTTTTTAGATTACAGCGGTTCCATGGCGGCGTGAATACAGGATAAAAATGGTCTCCCAAAATATTCTCCAGGCGTTGCTTGCCTTTTAAAAGATCGTGTTTGAGCTCGGAATAGAGACGCGCTGAACCGAATTCCTGATTCCTACCGGTTGTTTCGTGGTTCACATGACGCCACCCGTGCTGGTGCCAGCACCAAAGCGCTGAAGACCGCACACCTGTATTTTGTAATGAATTCCAGCGCTCCTGCGTAATCCAGGCCGGCACAACCGCCAGGGATAATGGCGCCCGGTAATGCGAAAATAATTCCATCATCCGGGAAAAAGGTCTTCCCGGAACCGCGACATCATCTGCCCGAAAATAGATGCAGGCCGGTTCAGTATTGCTAAACCGGGCCCGGGCATCCCGGATACAGGCTTCAATTCGGGCGGCCATATCTGATGGTGCCTGCCGCCATATCGAGGAGATAAAAGATTTCATGGATTTTTCAGGTTCCTGTTTATCCAGCCTTCCAGCCATTGAACCGTATGAACCGCTCCGTCCAGATCAATATCGGTTTTCCTGGAATCTGCCCGGGTCAGTGTCCGGACCATC
>JAQYWI010000337.1 GCA_030145015.1 Desulfobacterales bacterium | reverse complement strand
AGGTATCGATTTAAAACCGGAAGATCTGATTCAAATTACGATTCAGCGGGTTAATGCCAGGAAGGATGTGCTGCAAGTCTCGATCGGTTGATGGATGGCCTATCGCTAAGCGCATAGCATGAAAAATAAAGTTTCCGCTTGCAGGCATTTTTAAAGAGTTCTAATCACCGGTCACCCATCCTCCATTATAATTTTTGGTCATAATAAGTCCTTAAAAACTCGAAACCCGAAATCCGCCTGATTATATAAAATTGGCCGAAACAAATACGAATACCGAATGACCAAAATTCAAAACGAGTTGCAACGTTTTGAGCATTCGAATTTTAAATTTTGGGATTGTTTCGAATTTCGGATTTCGAGTTTCGGATTTACAAGCGCCTTCTGGCAACTTTAATAAGGATGTTTGAGTCTTCAGCTTTATTTATAATTATGACTTACTTAACCGCTATGACTGTTCCGTTGGTGATCATTTTGAGTTGATCGGGTGTTAACTTAAAAACGGCGCGGGGTGTCCCGGCGGCTGCCCAGATTTCTGCATACGTCAGCAGATCTTCATCAATAAAAACCGTAATCGGATGGCGGTGACCGAGAGGCGGGACACCGCCAATAGCAAAGCCGGTCATCTCCCGGACAAATTCAGCATTTGCCATTTTTACGGGCTCAGATATTTGTTGCCCCAGTCTTTTTTCATTTACACGATTGGCGCCACTGGCAACCACCAAAATAGGCCGGTGGGACTGTTTGCCCTCAAAAATAAGCGATTTTACAATCTGTCCTACCTCACATCCGACCGCCCGGGCAGCATCTTCTGCGGTTCGAGTCGTTGCCTGCATCTGCACAACCTCACAGCTTAGGCCCAGGGCCTGCAGCGCTTCCTGAACCTTTCGGGCGCTAGTTTTCAGTTCATCACTCATTTTTCCTCCTTTTACAGTCTCAAATAGAATGCTAAGCACAAATAGCATCAATAATTGTAATTTTAGATAGTTGAAAAGAAGTGCAATATTTTCAATATGTTTTATCACTGAAATTTTTTTCTTGATTAAATGATAAATAATAATTATAAATTCATATTATAAATAAATAATATTCAGGAGGGGCAATTGCTATGGGAATCCAGCAAAGGAAAGAAAGGGAAAAGGAGAGACGGCGGCAGCAGATCATGGTGGCCGCAAAACGCGTTTTTTCCGATAAAGGTTTTAATAAGGCCACTATGGAAGACATTGCCCAGGAAGCCGAACTCAGCCCCGGTACACTCTATCTTTATTTTAAAAATAAAGAAGAATTGTATGCTTCTCTTTCCCTCCGGATACTCCAGTATTTATTAATCAGGGTCGAACATGTCAATGAAGAAAAGGACTCCGGGCCTGAAGAAAAGTTAAAGTCGCTTGTGGGTGCCATGTACGATGTTTACGAATTCGATCCCTTAATCATCATCAATATGTTTCATCTGCAATCGAGTGAAACCCTGAAGAATTTATCGCCTCAGCTCATGTCAGAAATCAAGGAGTTGTCCCGCAAATCGCTGGGGTCCATTGCGCAGATATTTAAAGAAGGCGTTGATAAGGGCATATTTGTTGACCAACATCCCCTGGCTCTGGCTGACACCTTCTGGTCTCTGTTTTCCGGGGTTGTTTTATGGCTGACCAGCAAAAGAATTATTGATGAGAAAAAGGATTATCTAAAACAGACCCTGGATGTTGCCTTTGAAATATTCGGCCGCGGTATAAAAAAGACTTAAAACAATTTTGTAATTTCATCCACCTCAAAGGCAGGCCAGCTCACCTGCCTGTTTTTTTTATAAGCGTTAACACCTTGACCCCTGCCCATTACTTCTCCGATGCAGGCGATTTCAATGCCGGCATCACGAACATCTGCCATCAGTTTTTCACAACCCGCTTTACGGCAGCATATCAGGAGACTGCCGGAGCCGATCAGCCCCAACGGATCGATATCCAGCGAATCGCATATTTTTCGAGTTTCGGGAAAAACGGGAATTTTGTCTATATCGATCTTAATCTTGTGACGGCCGGCAATACTCATTTCTTCGAGAGCTGTTGCCAGGCCGCCTTCAGTGACATCATGCATCGCACTGGTTTCCAGGGTTGCAGCGGCAATTTTCGCTTCAGCAATAACACTGATGTTATCTAGGAACCGGCTGCAGCGGTCAATTTCTTTGGCTGCCATACCCATCTTTCTTAAGCGCTCTCCAAATTCCCGGGCAATTAGTGCAGTTCCTTCTACCGCAACCCCTTTGGTGAAAAGCACGCGGTCGCCTTTTTCAAGATTGCGTTTATCAATTAAATTACGTTTGGAAACCGTACCTGCCATCATTCCGGCAATGATCGGTCGGACGACGGCGTCGGTGATTTCGGTGTGCCCGCCACACAAAGTAATACGCCAACGTTGGCAAAATACCTTGAGTTCGTCGACCACATAGCGAATTTGAGATGCCGTTGTGCCGCATGGGAAAAAAAGCGTGGTCAGAAACCATCTGGGATTCGCACCGGAAGTGGCAATATCATTGGCATTGACCAAAACCGCATATTGTCCGATGGCGTCCGTAGCAAATGTAATCGGGTCAGATTTAAGAACCAAAACTTCTTCGGATTCAATATCAACGGCCGCAATGTCTTCTCCGACACCGGGGTTAATCAGAACCGTGGGGTCAGCGACTCGAAACTGATTCAGAAAATCACCTAAAAGGTCATTCGGCAATTTCCCGGCCGGAAGCGGCGTCCCCATGCGAACGATATTTTTTAATTCCTGGATATTTTGGATCTCAAAGTCGCTGCTCAGGGCAAGCGGCTTAGATTTTCGGTCCGGGTCAACAAGGACGGTTATGGCGCCTGCCTTTTGGCCGGCTTGAATTTCAGAAGCGCTTGAAGATACGATCAAAAGGTTTTCAACTGCTACGTCCATCTTTTCTGCGGCAATGTCGATTAAATTAGCCTCCGACGCATACTGCCAGAGCTCGTCGCGACTGATGATCACCTCGATGTCGACCGCAGGGATGGATCTGAAACTCCGCAGGATGGGTCGGCTGGCTTTCGCGCTTATGGTGCTCATAATTCCCAGCCGGAGATTTTTTGAAATTAAGTAGGGGATGGTTTCCAGAAAAGCAGCATCGGGGATTAATTTTGAGGCCGCTTTTAATTCCAGATCTTCAAGATCAGACAGGAGCTGCTTTCTTTTAGCAGGCTTTGGCAGATTTTGAATATAATCAATCAGCGGGGTCTCCAATGGACAACCAATGCCCGCTTTTAGTTTCTTTTCTGCCAGCGGGCGTTGTTGAACCACGGTTGCCTGCAATTGAAACAGAACCGCTTTGATATGTATCGGCCGGTCTTTCATTTTGTGTTTCCATGCCAGAAAGCCGGTCAAATGTCAAACTTCATTAGGATCTATTCTAGTGGGTTTCTCTGACCGATAATGTCAGGGGAAATACAGGCTCTTCTGAAATTGTTTATTTCAGAAAAGGATTATTCAATGATCTTGAACTCGATTGGTTTATTCAAAACCGGCTGAATCGCCAATTTTCCGATAATTTCCGCCAATTCAGGGTTTTCATCGCCCCACCAGTTATGCGCAGCCCGAACCTTTCCCGCTTTGTCGATCACTTTTACAGCCCAGTTGCCGTTGTTCAAGATATTATTTTGCTCAATCAGAACTTTTGAGTCCTCCAGAATAAAGCCGCCGGAGCCATTTTCGGTAATTACGGAATCTTTTACTGAAAGCTGAGCTTTACGGGCGGCAACTCCGGTTTTGCCGGATGTTCGGATGAGACTATTGGAAATTTCAGCGCTGCCTTCTTCCAGGACGATTCCCCAGACATTGTTTTGAAAAATACAGGATTGTAAAGATACGGTCGAATCCGCTGCCCTCAGGCCAAATTCGGCGTTCGAAATTTGAGCATACTGAATTTTATTGGCGCTGTGACTCTGATCTAAAAATACGCCTTTCCAATTCGAAGCGCCTAAACTGGCAAAACGAACCGGCTCAGCTTCCGTGCCGTTAATTTCTAGCTCTCCTTTTACAACCAGCCCAAGTTTGAGAAACCAGATGACCGTGCCGGGCATTACGGTAAGCTTGGCGCCGGGCAAAACCACCAGGGCATTTTTTACAAGGTAGGGGCTTTTTTTTGCGTTTAATATCGTATCTTCGG
>JAQYWI010000023.1:38738-43075 GCA_030145015.1 Desulfobacterales bacterium | reverse complement strand
CCGGCGGTGAAATTCCGATTCACAATCATTTTTATCACCAGACCATGTACATTTTGAGCGGCCAGTTCGAATGCTATCAGTATGATCCGCAAAGCGATGATGTGGTCAAAAAAGTGGTGAGCGGGCCCGGGGATTTTATTTATATTCCCAGTCTGGAACCCCATGGCATGAAAAATATCAGCGACACGGAAACGGCAACCTTTTTGTGTTGTATCGCCAACGTCTATGATCCGGGAGACGAATAACCGGAGAATGTCTTAAATCCAAATTTTTTGATTTTTTCAAAAACCAACTGGATGTCTATCGGTTTGACGATGAACTCATCACAACCGTTTTTGACACAGTCCATAACCGTTTTTTCTTCCGATACCCCGGTTACCATGATGATTCTGGCCTGATGCTGTTCGGATATCTTTTTGTCTTTTTCGATTTCTCTGATTTTAAGCAGGACCTGTGTGCCATCCATATCCGGCATCAAGACATCCAGAAAAATAAGATTGAAAGGCCGCCATTCTTCCCATGCCTTTTTAAATTCAGACAACGCCTCCCGGCCGCCTTCAGCCACATCGCACTCTCCCAGTTTAGAAACGATATCCTTTAATAATTTCCGGTTCGGCGCATCATCATCAACGATAAGTATTCTCATATGGTCCTCTGAATCTTTTGATGATATCTGTGCTAATTAACATCCCGACATGTTTATAAAATATTGAAATCATATAGCTTTTAACGATAGTGAGTTTATAGCGCTTACATGGAATAATGGAATACTGGAATAATGGTCAAAAACGTAAAACTTCATTGTTTGCTTTAAGGTCTTTGGGATCAATTTTCTCTGTTCCGCATGAATCATGATAATTTTCAATGCGATGTGCTGTAGACCCATCATTCCAATTGTGAGCGAGGCGAACTTAGTACCTTTTAATATCGGTATTTTTGAAAGAATCTTAAGAAATAAAGAGTTGAATTATATATGAAATTCGATCAAATCAAATGCTGCAAAACAATTGCGGTTCGACTGGGAAGATATAGACTTAAGTAATTCTTTCCCGCTTGATCGTCTTTATCGTGCAGGGTTAGATGCTCTTGATCGGCTGCCAGGCGTCCGTGGCCGCCGTATTGCGGGTCATCGCTGGTCAGCAGCATGCGATAGGTTCCCGGCGGGGCCTCGAGGCGATAGTCGCTGTAGGATTGCTCCGGATGGAAATTAAAGACGAACAACAGACCGGCGCGTTCAAACCCGACCACCTTGTTATCGGAATGCTCATATAACAGGTGCAGGTCGGCGGTATCCAGCAGGCGGTGGGTCTTGGTCAGGTCAACCATATCGCGATCAAAGCGGGCCAGAAATTGATATTTTAAGTTATCATCGTCGGCCAGGTGCCACTGCCGGCGGGCGTAATGATACGACCAGTTGTTGCCCTCCCGCGGAAAATCAATCCACTCCGGATGGCCGAATTCATTTCCCATAAAATTCAAATAACCGTTGCCGGCGGTGCCCAGGGTGATCAGCCGGATCATTTTCTGCAATGCCAGGCCGCGAGCCACTTTAATATTTTCAGAATCAATCTGCATATGGTCGTACATGTCGGCACCGATCAATCGGAAGATGATGGATTGATCCCCCACCAGCGCCTGGTCGTGGGATTCGGCATAACTGATGGTTTTCTCATCACTGCGCCGATTGGTGAGTTCATGCCACAGATGGCTGATAGGCCAGTGCTCATCGGGCTTTTCTTTGATCAGCTTGATCCAGAAATCCGGAACGCCCATGGCAAAGCGAAAATCAAACCCGACGCCGCCGTTTTCAGCCGCCGCAGACAACCCCGGCATGCCGCTGACATCTTCGGCGATCGTGATCGCATCCGGTCGCACGGCATGGATGACTTTGTTGGCCAGCGCCAGATAGGTTAAGGCCTCCTCGTCCACACCGGCATCATAATAATCATCGTAAGAGGTAAAGGCCTTGTTAAAACCGTGGTGCCGGTAGAGCATGCTGGTGATGCCGTCGAAGCGAAAACCGTCCAGATGGTATTCGTCGAGCCAGAAGCGGCAGTTGGAAAGCAGAAAATGCAGGACCTGATTCTTGCCGTAATCAAAACAGCGCGAATCCCAGAGTTCGTGGCGCCCGCGGGGCCCGTCGTGAAAATACTGATACAGGCTGCCGTCAAACCGGCTGAGGCCTTCAACTTCATTTAAGACCGCATGGGAGTGAATCAGATCGATAATGACGGCCAGCCCGGCTTTGTGGGCTTCATCGATTAACGCTTTTAGATCTTCCGGTGGGCCGAACCGGGAGGAGGCGGCAAAAAAACTGGACACCTGATAGCCGAAGGATCCGTAATAGGGATGTTCCGGGATGGCCATGATCTGCAGGGTATTGTAACCGGAAGCTTTCACCCGGGGAAGAATGTTGGCGCTAAACTCCTGATACGATCCGATTTTGCCCTCCTCCTGGGCCATGCCGATGTGAACCTCATAAATCAGGGGCGCTGTGGCCGGGCGCTGAAAATTTTTGCACCGCCAGCGATACGGAGAATCCGGCCGCCAGACCTGCGCATTGAAAATCAGCGTTTCCGGATCCTGGACCACGCGCCGGGCATAGGCAGGGATACGATCGCCCATGCCGCCGGGCCAGTGGATGCGCAGGCGGTAAAGATCACCGTGATCAAAGGTGTCGGCCGCCAGCCGTATTTCCCAGATGCCGTCTTCAAGCGCTTTTAAGGCAAACGCATCGTTTTCCTGCCAGCCGGTCATATCGCCGATTAAAAAGATCGCCGTTGCGTTGGGTGCCCACTCGCGAAAAATCCATTGGTTGTCTTCAAAATGCAGACCGAAGTATGCATGCCCCAAAGCAAAATCGGCGAGGCTTGTTTTTCCGCGGGTCAGGCGCTGTTCGGCCGCTGCAATTTCTTGCAGACGGTGGTGAAGGATTTTTTCGTAGGGTTTTAACCAGGAATCGGCCGTCAGCAAACGTTGCACTGCCAGGTTGATTTGATCGTTTGTGAAGGGATTGCGTTTCTTTTTTGACATTTTATTAGCAGGGTTAACCCGCCTTCGCTAAAGCTTCCGCCTTCGTTAAAACTTCGGCGGGACAAGCCGGCGAGGCAGGCTGGACATTTAATTAATTTACACTTCCTGATTGAAATTTTTTTTGCAAGCGTCCGGATTCGGCATATTTTCAACGAACAGCGGGCGCTCAAGCATCCGTTCGTAAAGCGCGATGTATTGGCGCGCGGTATTGGCGTGGGTAAAGGTTTCGGCACTTTCTTTCATAATTCGTCTGATCTGTTGATTTTTAGTGGTTTTCGGCAGGTTGTAAAAATTCATGGCCTGCGCGATGGCCCAAAAAAAACCGTTGGAATCGAAGTTTTTAAACAGGAAGCCGTTGCCCTTGTCGCGGGTTAGATCCAGATTAACAATGGTGTCGTGTATCCCGCCGGTGTCATGGGCAACCGGCAGGGCGCCATAAATGGGCGCGATCATCTGGGGCAGCCCGCAGGGTTCAAAACTTGAAGGCATCAATATAAAATCGGCAGCGCCGTATGCCAAATGCTCTAAACGGAAATCAAAATCACAAATGGCGACGCGATTTTCGGAACCGTGAAATTTGATAATGTCCTTGAAGATCGCCTGGTAATCCCCATTGGCGACAAAGATGATTTGTAAATTTTGTTTCCAATAGGTTGAAAGGATCTTGTAAAAAATGTCTGCCAGCAAATGGCAGCCTTTTTGAACCGGATCCAGGCGCGATGGCCAAAAAAACACCGGGGCCGCTTCATCCTCGATAAGGCCCAATTTTTTTTGGATAAAGGCTTTATTTGCCTTTTTGCCGGACACAAAATCTTTGGGGCTGTAAGTTTGTATCAATTCCTTGTCTGTGGCAGGGTTAAACGAAGGGTCGGGCGCATTAAGTATGCCCGCGGCGCAGTCGGACTTTACTTTATTTCCCAGTTCCTGTTTCAGGGGGGGATAGACAAAATCATGCCGGCCGTTGATGACTTCCGCTAAAAAGTTGGGGCTGACCACATTGACAAAGTGGGCGGCAAAAACACCGCTGGTCAGCAGATCCACGGGGTTGGCCTCGCGGGCCTCTTCATAGTGATTGGCCATGTTCTCAAAATATAAATTTTGCCAGAAATAGGCGGCATCGATTCCGCGGTCTTCGATATACGCCAGGGTGGTCTTGACCGTATGCACATTATGAACGGTAAAAAGACAGGGGATATTCATCTGCCGGGCCATGGCCGGAATCAAGCCGGTCATCCAGTCATTGCAGTGGATCAGGTCGGGCTGAACATGGGGGACGATATTGTTGATAACCTCGCGCTGAAACG